>DASUIE010000225.1:0-13443 GCA_036273175.1 Allostellaceae bacterium | reverse complement strand
GAGGCCGACAACCCGCTCGGCAAGGACAAGCGGGTGCGCGAGGCGCTCGAACTTTCGCTCGACCGCAAGGCCATCAACGACGCCGTGTTCGAGGGGAGGTTCGTGCCGTCGAACCAGGCCGAGACGCCCGGCAGCCGTTATTGGAACCCCGCCCGGCCGGTGCCGGGTCGCGACGTCGCCAAGGCCAAGGCGCTGCTGGCGGCGGCCGGCCAGCCGCATCCCGTCTTTACGCTCAGCGTCGCCAACAGCCCGATCGCCCAGCAGCTCGGGCAGATCATCCAGGCGATGGCGGGCGAAGCCGGGTTCCAGATCAAGCTTCAATCCACCGAGGCGACGACGATGGTCGCCAACAACACCGCGGGCCACTACCAGGCCGGGCTCGCGATCTGGAGCGGCCGCCCCGACCCGGACGGCAATATCAGCATCTGGCTGGCCTGCGACGGATTTCTCAACTGGGGCAAGTATTGCGACCCCGAATTCGACAAAACTCTCGCCGAGGCACGCTCGGTCACCGACCCCGACGCGCGCGCCAAGCTCTACGCCAAGGCGAGCGATATCTACCTGGATGCCCGCCCGGCGCTGTTCCTTTATCATTATAAATGGTTGTGGGGCGTCAGCAAAAAGGTTGGCGGCTTCGTGCCCTATCCCGACGGAATCGTCCGCCTCGCCGGGACAAAAATCGCCGGCTAGCGGAGGTTCGCGGCTTCCACGTCGATATGCGAGGTGTGGTAGCAGGAGCTGCGATCCTTCGCCGAGAAGCGCAGGAAGTGGCTGTCGGCCGCGGCGCACCGGTCGAGCGCCTCGCGCTGGATCGCGTCCGCCGGATAACCTGCTTTCATGTAGGCGATAGCCTGGCCGCCGAAGAGGATGACCATGGCCGCGAGCACGACCACGCCCGCAACGGTGCGATAAATACGATTCACACTATCCTCCATCGCCGGCAGGGCGAGCCCGGCGACGGTCACACTATCGTATTGGTGAACGAAATGTCAGATATGTGTAACAAGATGAAATAACACGAAACACCACGCCTCACCTTGTCGCCGGGCGGGCTAATTCGCGGGTGCGATTGGCAAGATCGTCCAGATTTCGTTGGATCTGCTCGAGCGCGAAGGACAGGCCGAATATCCGCTCGACTTCCACGCCGGAGAGCGCACGCGTCACGCCGTCGCGGCGCAGCTCTGCCATAGCCGCCTGGAATTGATCGAATATTTCGGCGATACGCGTCTCGGGCGGCAGCGCGCGCGAGGCGAGAGCCGCCCCGATCGCGTGCAAATATTCGGGAAGCGCCGCCGCCACGGCGGCCACGGCCGGCCCCGTTCGTGCCGCCACCGGCTCCGGCAGCGGCGTCGAGCGCGCCCGCGCGATGCTGATAAAATCGTGGCTGAGCCGCCGCAGACACCGCACCACCGGCATCGGATCGGGCGTGTCGGAAACAAAGCTGCGCCGCTCCCTCGCGGCTTCGTCCGCCGCCGCCTGCGCCCGCTCGATCGCCGCCCGGATGCGGTCGTGAAACGCGGTAACGGTCGCCAATTCGACCGGCTTCGTCAGGTCAGCGAGCAGCTCCCCGGCGAGGTCGCCCATCACCGCCAGCCCGTCGCGGCCCGCCCCGCCGAGCAGCCCCTGAGCCCGCGCCGGCGTCACCAGCAACGCGACCACGAGGGCGACGACGCTGCCGAGGCCGATCTCGAAGACCCGGTCGAGCGCGGCCTGAACCAGGCTCAGCTCCCCGAACCGGCCGAGCAGCACGATCGCGCCAGTCACCGTCGCCACGCGGTAGGCCGGACGGAATGCCGCGAGCACGGCCAGCGGCACCAGCGTGACCGCGAGTGCAAGCCCGGTCGTCAGCACATCGTCGTGCGGCAGAGAGAGCGCGACCGCGACGCCCCACACGGCGCCGCCGATCGTGCCGAGAAAGCGGTCGAGCGAAGCCTTGAGAGACCCGCCGACGCTAGCCTGCATGACGATGACGGCGGTCAGGACCGCCCAATAAATTCGGCTGACCCCCATCGCCTCGCCGACGGCAAAGCTGAGGAGCCCCGCCGCGCTCATGCGCAGGCTCAGCCCCAGCTCTATCCGGCGCCGGGAGACCCAATCGGCAATCGCAGCGGGAAGCATCTCGGCTCGCGTGCTACTCTTCCCCGACTATGCCAGCCAAATCCTTCGACTACATCATCGTCGGCGCCGGCTCGTCCGGCTGCGCGCTGGCGTACCGGCTGACCGAGGATCCCGGCATCCGCGTCCTGCTCCTCGAGGCCGGCGGCTGGGACCGCGATCCGTGGCTGACCATTCCGCTCGCCTGGGGCCGCATCCTCGATCGCCGCATGCACGACTGGATGTACTTCACCGAGCCCGAGGCGGGGCTCGGCGGGCGGCCGATCGAATGCGCGCGCGGCAAGGTGATCGGCGGGTCGTCGTCGATCAACGCGATGGCCTATGTGCGCGGACATCGCGGCGATTACGACCGCTGGGCCGAAAGCGGCCTGCCGCAATGGTCCTACGCCCATGTCCTCCCCTATTTCCGCCGGCAGGAGGCGTGGGAGGGCGGCGCCGACGCCTATCGCGGTGCCGACGGGCCGCTGACGACGCGGCGGTCGAAATATCCCGACCCGCTTTCCGAGGCCTATCGCGAGGCCGGGCTCGCCGCCGGCTACCCCGCGACCGACGACTATAACGGCGAGCGGCAGGAGGGGTTCGGCCGCTGGCAGAGCACGATCCGCGACGGGCGGCGGTGCAGCGCCGCGGTCGCCTATCTGAGGCCGGCGCTGTCCCGGCCGGGACTGACGGTCGAGACCGGCGCGCTCGCGACCCGCGTGTTTTTGGAGCACGGGCGGGCGGTCGGCGTTGCTTATCTGCGCGGCGGCCAGGCCATGGTGGCGCATGCCGAGCGCGAGGTGATCCTCGCCGGCGGGGTCATCAACTCGCCGCAGCTTTTGATGCTGTCGGGGATCGGCGATCCGGACGAGCTGCGCGCGCATGGCATCGAGGCGGTGGTGCCGCTCAGGGGCGTCGGCCGCAACCTGCAGGACCACATCTCGGCCGGCATCTTGTGGAAGCGGCGCGAGCCGGGGCCGCTCCACGCGCAAATGCGCTACGACCGCATCGCCCGCGACCTCGCCAAGACCTATTTCTTCGGCACCGGCCTTTCGTCGGACTTGCCGGGCGGGATGATGGCGTTTCTGAAAAGCCCGCTCGCCGGCGCGATGCCCGATGTGCAATTCCTCTTTGTCGCGGCGCCGATGAACGCCAAGCCTTACCTCACCCGCCCCTACCCCGATGCCTTTGGCTGCCGGGCCGTCGTGCTGCGCCCGGAGAGCCGTGGTCGCGTCGAGCTCGCCTCGACGGACCCACGCGCGCCGCTGCGCATCCGCCAGAACTTCCTCGCCACCGAGACGGACCGCGCCACCCTGCGCGCCGGGCTGCGCATGGTGCGCGAGGTCGGCCGGCAATCGCCGCTTGCGCCCTTTGTCGCCGCCGAGATCGCGCCGGGACCGGGCAAGGACGGCGACGCCGATCTCGACGCGCATATCGCCGCCACCGGCATCTCGGTCCACCACCCGCTCGGTACCTGCAAGATGGGCGCGGAAGACGACGGCACGGCGGTCGTCGACGGCAACCTGCGTGTCTTCGGGGTCGAGGGGCTGCGCGTCGTCGATGCGTCGGTGATGCCCGACCTCGTCGGCGGCAACATCAACGCCCCGGTCATCATGCTCGCCGAAAAGGCCGCCGATCTGATCCGCGGGAAAGAGCCGCCGGCACCGGTGAACGTCTAATACCCTTTCGCTCGGTCTACGACGTTGAGGAACGGCTCGCCGGCGCGCACCCGGCGGATGTTCTCGACGACGTCGCGCGCCGAAATCTCGGGGATCGCGATCGAGGCCGTGTGCGGCAGGACGAGCACATTGTCCATCGTCCAGAACGGATGGTCGGCGGGCAGCGGCTCGGTCTCGAACACATCGAGCGTCGCCTCGGAAATGTGCCCGTCCCGGAGGGCGGCGAGCAGCGCGTCCTCGTCCACCGTGCCGCCGCGCCCGCAATTCACCACGCTTGCCCCGCGTGGCAGGCGGTAGAGCGCGTCGCGGCCGACGATGTGCCGCGTCTGCGGCGTCAGCGGCAGCAGCACGACGAGGATGTCGGTCCGCGCCAGGAAATCGCCGAAGCCGGCCGCGCCGTAAAAGCACTCGACGCCGGGGATGTCGTGCGGCGAGCGCGCCCAGCCGGCGACGGTGAAGCCCATCCCGGCGAGCATGCGCGCGGCAGCGCTGCCGAGCAGGCCCAGCCCCATGATCCCGACGCGCCGCTCGTAGGACGGCACCGGCAGCTCGTAGCGCCAATGCCGCGCCCGCTGTTGCCGGTCGTACATCGCGATGTCGCGGTGATGACGCAGCACGGCGAAAGTTACGAACTGCTCATCATCTGCGCCATCGGCGCATCGCCGAGCCGGGCGACCGGGATGTGCGGCGGGATCGTCGGGTCGGCGAGCAGCGGATCGACCCCGGCGCCGAGATTGATGATGAGCTTGAGGTTGGGCAGCGCCGCCATCTCGCCGGGGGGCGGCTTCCAGACCAGCGCGGTCTCGATCCCGGCCGGGTCGCCCAGCTCGGGCGAGACCCGGATATCGAGCTCGGGCATCAGCGCCGACAGCGCCGCCGACCACGCGACCGGATCGTCGAGGCGGCTCGAAAACAACAGGGCGCCGGCCATCCTTCTCTCCCGCATTGCTCGCGCCTCGCGATTTCGGCATATCGGCGCGTCATGCGCAATTCCCCACCGCTTCCCGTGGCGCCGACATGATCCTGACCCCGATCCCGCGCGAGCGGCTCGCCGCGACGCTCGACCGGTTCGCCGCGCGTCTCGCCGGCCCGGCGGCCCGCGACGCCTTCACGCAAATCCGCGCCACCAGCCCCGACCGCGCCGTGGGCGAGGCGGCCGAGCGCGACCGGCAGGGGGCGCTCGCCTGGGCGCGTCGGCACGGCGTTCCGATCCATCCGGATGGCGCCGATTGCGCCTTCAACTGGGACGGCGCGGCGCTCGACCCCGCCACCGAGGCCTATGTGATCCTGCACGAGCTCGCGCATTTCGTGCTCGCTCCGCCCGAGCGCCGCGCCCTCCCCGATTTCGGCCTCGGACCCGGCCCCGACACGCGCGACCGCGCCGCCGCCGAGCGCGCGACGGTCGCCTCGCCGGCCGAAAGCGAGGCCGAGGAGGCCGCCGCCTCGCTGCTCGGCATATTGTGGGAGGCCGAGCTGGGCCAGCCGGCCCTCGCCTCGTTCCTCGACCAGAACTGGCTCGAAGGGCTGGAGCGTTCCGCCCCCGAGCATTTCACCCGCGTCTTGAATTTCCTGCCATCGGAGTATCGACGATGAACCAGATCGATCTTTCAGGCCGCGTCGCGATCGTCACCGGCGCCGCCCGCGGCATCGGCCGGGCGATTTCCGAACGCTTCGCCGCCTCGGGCGCCAAGGTCGCGATCTGGGATGTCGACGGCCCCGCGGCCAAATCCGCCGCGAGCGAGATCGCCGGGGCGATCGACCTCGTCGCCGACGTGACCGACCCGGCCGGGATCGCCGCGGCGCTCGCCGCGACCGAGGCCCGGCTCGGCCCGCCCGACATCCTCGTCTGCAACGCCGGCATCACCGGTCCCAACCATCCGCTCGACGAATACCCGGCCGAGGCCTGGCGCCAGGTCGTCGAGATCGACCTGATCGGCGTCTTCAACTGCTGCAAGGCGGTGGTGCCGGCGATGCGGCGGCGCGACTACGGCCGCATCGTCAACATTGCCTCGATCGCCGGCAAGGAGGGAAACCCGAACGCGTCCGCCTATTCGGCGGCGAAGGCCGGGGTGATCGGGCTGACCAAATCGCTGGGCAAGGAGCTCGCCGGCACCGGTATCCGGGTCAATTGCGTGACCCCGGCGGCAGCCAAGACCGATATCTTCGCGCAGATGACGCAAGCACAGATCGACTACATGCTGTCGAAGATTCCGATGGAGCGGTTTGTTGCGGTGGATGAGATAGCGGCGTTGGTAGCCTGGTTAGCCTCCGCAGAATGCTCATTCTCGACCGGCGGCGTGTTCGACATCTCCGGCGGTCGCGCGACATATTAGGCCGCCTCGGCCTGCCCGACCGCCGCGGCGCGCTCGGCGAGGCGGCGGATTCGGCCCCAATCGCCGGCGGCGATCGCGTCGCGCGGCGCCATCCACGAGCCGCCGACCATCGGCACATTGGGCAGCGCGAGGTACTCGGCGGCGCTGCGCTCGTCGACCCCGCCGGTCGGGCAGAAGGCGATGCCGGGAAAGACCGGCGCCAAAGCCCGCAGGAAGCCGACGCCGCCGAGCGCCTCGGCCGGAAACAGCTTCATCGCCGAGACGCCGAGCGCCCGCGCCGCCATCACCTCGGACGGCGTCGCGACACCCGGCAGGTAGGGAAGCTCGCTCGCCAGCGCCGCCGCCGCCAGCTCTGGCGTCGTGCCTGGGCTGACCAGGAACCGCGCCCCGGAATAGCGGGCGCGCGCGACATCGGCGGCGCGCAGCAAGGTGCCGGCGCCCACCGTCACCTGGGGCAGCTCGCGCGCGATGGCGGCGATCGCGGCCGGCGCGGAGGCGGTGCGGAAGGTGACCTCGATGACCGGCAGCCCGCCCTCGGCGAGCGCGCGCGCCAGCGGAACCGCGTCCGACTCCCTGTCGATGGTCAAGACCGGGATGACCGAGACGCCGCGAAACAGGGCATGCATAATGGCATCCTCCCTGCCGAGGAGGCATTGCCGCATTCTACGCCGGCGGACAGCCGGGCGGCACGGCATTCGGCGACGCGGCGGCATTACCTCGCTCGGCCGGCGAGCCCGCGCGCAACGGCTGCGAAATCCGGACGAATCGCCGAGATTTGACAGACCCCACCGGCGCACGATTTGATCGCCGGCGTCATCGCATGGGAGGCGGATGTGGAACGGCGCAAGCTCGGCAGGACCGGGGTCGAGGTCTCGCTCTTGGGTTTCGGGTGCGGCGCGGTCGGCGGGCTGATGGTCGGCGGCGACCCGGGCGACCAGGAGCGCGCGGTGGCGCGGGCGCTGGAGATGGGCATCGATTATTTCGACACCGCCGCGCAATACGGCAACGGCCGCTCCGAGACCAATCTCGGCCGCGTGCTGAAAAGCCTCAAGCCCAAGGGGATCACGGTCGGCACCAAGGTGCGGCTGCCGCCGACCGAGCGCGGCCGGATCGCCGCCGGCATCGCGAGCGCGCTCGACGAAAGCCTTAAGCGCCTGCAGATGGAGCAGGTCGATCTGTTCCAGTTCCACAACGCAATTGTAGACAAGACCAGCGGCGCCGATTACGGCGCGGACTCGATGCTCGACGATGTCGTGCCGGCCTTCGACAAGCTGCGCCAGCAGGGCAAGATCCGCTTTTTCGGGATCACCGCGGTCGGCGAGACCGCCGCGCTGCTCCGCATCGTCGACGCCAAGGCGTTCGACACCGCCCAGGTCAGCTACAATTTGCTCAACCCCAGCCCTGGCGCCGCGGTCCCCGCCAACTACCCGGCGCAGGATTTCTGCAATCTGCTCGCGCATGCGAAGGAGGCCGATATGGGCGTCATCAACATCCGGGTGCTGGCGGGGGGCGCCCTGTCGGGCAGCGAGGAGCGCCACGCCCTCAATTCGCCACCGCCGGCGCCAATCGGTTCGGGTGGCAGCTACACGACCGATGTCGGGCGTGCCCGTCGGCTGCGACCGCTGGTCGACGAGGGCCATGCCGACAGCCTGGTCGAGGCGTCGCTGCGGTACACCATCGCCAACCCGACCGTGTCGACCGTGCTGGTCGGCATCGCCACGCTCGAGCAATTCGAGTACGCCGCCCGCGCGATCGACAAGGGGCCGCTTTCGGCGGTCGCCCTCGCCCGTGCCGCCGAATTGCAGCGCGGATTCGCCGGGGAGGCTAGGTGATCTCCCGCGCCGCGATCGTATAGGTGAAGCTCCCCGGGTCGAGCGAGTCGACGACCCGGTCCGGGGTTTCGGCATAGGGGTACATCAGAAAGCCGATCGGTCCGTCCTTTTGCCCCGGAAGGGTGAAGTCGCGGGCATAGTTGAACCCGGCCCAGTTCATCTCCCAACTGCCGAACAGCCGCTCCCGCAGCGCCTTCACCTTGTCGCTGTCGACCGGGACGTTTTCCTCGAGCACGACCTTGCGCACATCCGCAGGGTCGACCGGGAGCCAGCCCTTGCCGGCGATATGCACCTCGGCGCGGCAATGCTGGGCCTTGGTGATGTCGCCCGACTTGCCGAGCGATTTGCTGACCTTCGAATCCGCGACCCGCACGCCGAAGAAATCGCGCGCCGGCAGCCCCGCCGACCGCGCCAACCCGACATAAAGCGAGTTGATGTCGGCGCATTTGCCGCCGTAATCGCCGGATTCGAGCATGAACGGGACATTGCCGAGCCCGCAGCCTTTTGTCGTGGCCCGCCGGAACGTGCTGTCGACAACCCAGTCGTAGATCGCCCGCGCCCTGTCGAGCGGCGCGGTGCGGCCGCCGACGATTTCCTTGGCCTTGGCCAGGACAATCCCGGTCGTCGGCGAGCTGGCGGTCGGCTTCAAATATTCGGCCAGCTCGTCGGCGCCGGCATCCGGGGAGTAGCCGCTGCGGTCGCGGGTCTCGACCGTGGCGCTGACCGTGATCTCGCGCGCGATCGTCGGCTCCGGCCAAGAAGCCGAGACGATCGGCGCGCGCGACGCCTCCTCCCATAGCACAGCGGCAGGGACCGGCGACTGCCAGGTCAGGCCGATCGCGCGCTGATAGTCGAGCGCGTCCTGCGGCACCGGCAGCCATAGCCGCGCCGGCGTCATCTGGTCCTTGAGCGCGATCTTGTAGGTCACCTCGAAGCGGCGCCAGCCTTGCGGCACGGCGGCGCTCGCGCGGCGGCCGAGCATGGCGATCCCACCGGACGCGGATGCGCCCTTGATGAATGTCCGTCGCTGCATAGGTTTTCTCGGGTAGATTTCATTGGGAAGGGGCGCGCACGGCGGCCCTTCGGTCAGGTTGAGCGGAGAACGATAATGCCGGATGGCGCGCGTGTCACGACCTCCATCATCCCGACAGGAGAGACGCTCGGCGCGACGGTCTCCGGCATCGACCTGTCGCGTCCCCTCTCCGATCGCGATTTCGCGACCGTGCTCGGCGCGCTCGGCAAATACGGCGTGCTGCGGTTTCCGGCGCAAAAGCTGACGCCGGCGCAGATGAAGGACTTCGCCGCCCGGTTCGGCTCGCTCGAAATCAACGTCGCCGGCGCCTATCAGGAGCCGGGCCACCCGGAGGTGATGATCCTGTCGAACATCGTCGAGAACGGGCTGCCGATCGGCGCCCTCGACGCCGGGCAGGATTGGCACACCGACATGTCGTACAGCGCGACGATCGCCTTTGCGAACATGCTCTACGCGCTCCAGGTGCCGCACCGCGACGGCAAGCCCTTGGGCGGCACCGAATTCGCCAATATGCGCGCCGCCTATGCGGATTTGCCCAATGAGCTGAAGTCGCGCCTCGCGGGGATGACCGTGCTGCACGATTTCAACAAATTCTGGGAGATGATGCGGCTCCGGCCGGGAAGCTGGCGCAAGCCGATGAGCCCCGAGCAGCGCGCGCTGAAGCCGCCGGTCTCGCATCCGATCTTTCTCGACCACCCGATCACCGGCGAGCGCATCCTCTACTGCAACCCGGGCTACGCGATCCGCATCAACGAGCTTCCCGAGCGCGAAAGCGACGAGTTGTTGGATTTCCTCTTCGCCCACCAGCTCCGGGCGAAATACCGCTACGTCCACCGCTGGACCGAGGGCGATGTGCTGTTCTGGGACGATCTGGGCACGCTGCACAACGCGCAGGCCGATTACGGCCCGGACGAGCACCGCCTGATCAAGCGCTGCCAGGTGATGGCGGACCGGATATTCGAGCCGGAGTTCGTTCGGTCCTCGCTGGCGGCGCGCTGAACTCGCTATGGCATATCAGGGAATGTCTCGACCGACAGACCGATCCTGAGCCCAGCAAATTTCTGAAGCAGCCGCCAGGTAAATGCATCGCCGATATTCACGTCACCTGGAAGCTTGAGAAATAGCTCGGACGTGCCTCCGGTTTTATCGATTTCTTGGAAGAGCGGTTTGTGAGGCTCTAATGTTCTGAGAATGCTTTCAGCCTCTTGGGAAAAACGGACGCCCGATTTATATTTAAAGACATAATTCCAGCAGCTACTGCTGTGTGGTTCAGGGATTGGCTTACCAGTCGGGGTCCGCCTCGGGTCCCCAGCCTTCCACGACACAAATGGGCGCAGGTTCAATTTTGCCGTTATCGCCGCCGGATCTACGGTCGGATGCCGGATCAGCAGGACTAGGGAGTATCGTTTTTTGTTGAGGTCGCGCCCTGCCTGGCTATCTGCGATCACGGCCGCGCCGGCCTCCTGGCTTTCCCGACGCTGTATAGTCGCTCGCGCTGCCATGCTCGGTCCAAGTTCCATCCGGGTTCTCGCTCCATATAATATCGCTAAGGTCGATGTACACGCTATCGCGCCCGCCCAAACCAAGCTGATCCTTTATGCGGGCGTGATCGGCAGACCAGTCTGTCTCGTCGATAGGCCTCGAACCCGCGGCGGGCCGAGTCGGCATTCTACGGAAAACTCATCTTAGCCCGCGCAAACTCCCCCACCGCCTCGATCAGCCGCGTCAGATCGGCCTGCAGCCGCTCGAAGCCGGGCAGCTTTTCGAGCGTGCGCTGGTCCATGTAGAGGGCGCGGTCTACCTCGATCTGCAGGCTGTGGCGGCCGTCGCGGGGGCGCCCCTGGCGGCGGACGATCTCGACGCCCTTGTAGCCCTCGTTGATCCGCACGTCATAGCCGAGTCCGCGCAGCACCCCGGCGACGAAATCGGTGAACTCGGGGTCGCAGCTCGTGCGGTCACGGTCGCCGAGCACGAAATCGCCGTGTTCGCCGGTGCGTCCCTCGCGCCGCGGCCGCGACGGCATCGAGTGGCAGTTGATGTGCCACACCGCGCCGAATTTCCGGTGAAGGCGGTCGCAGCTCTCTTCGAGCACGCGGTGATAGGGGGCGTAGTAGCGCTCGACCCGGCCGACGACCTCCTCGGCGTCGAGGCGGCGGTCGTAGATCGGCATGCCTGGCCGCGCATAGCGCCGGATCAGCCCGACCCGTGTCGTCGGCCGCGGTGACAGACCGCGCGGCATCGCCCCGTAGATCAGCGCCGGGTCGAGGTCGTCGGGGGCACGGTTGGGGTCGAGATAGCTGCGCGGAAACAGCGCCCCGATCAGCGTCGCGCCGAGCGACGGCGCCGCGCCGTAGAGTTCGTCGACATAGGTATCCTCGGCCCGGCGCAGGTTCGATAGCGGACAGGTGAAGCCGAAATCGGCCGGATACTGCGACCCGCTATGCGGCGAATCCAGCACCAGCGGCAGCGCCGCCGCGATCGGGTCGCGGCGCCACAACACCCCGGGTATTTCAAGGCTATCCCCCATCGGGCGTTACTGTGGCGAAGCGCCTCGCCCCTGGCAACATCGGCCGGAGCGGGGCAATATGCGCGGCCAACCCGCGTCTAACGGAACCGACCGTGCCCGAAACGACCTATGCGGTGGAGCTGGTCCCCCCGGATATCGAGCCCTACCGCGCCGGCAACACCGGCATCGATTACGTCACCACCTTCGCCGCCGCCGCGCCGGGTCCGCATGTCGTGGTCGCCGCGCTGACCCACGGCAACGAAATCTGCGGCGCGATCGTCCTCGACAGCCTGTTTCGCGCCGGCATCCGGCCGCGCCAGGGCAAGCTCACCCTCGCCTTCAACAATGTCGCGGCCTTCCAGGATTTCGACCCGCGCATGCCGATCGCCTCGCGCTATGTCGATGAGGATTTCAACCGCCTGTGGTCGCCGGAGACGCTGGACGGCCCGCGCAAATCGGCCGAATTGACCCGCGCCCGCAAAATCCGCCGCATCGTCGACGAGGCCGACTACCTGCTCGACCTCCATTCGATGCAGCACGCGACCGCGCCGCTGATGCTGGCGGGCCTGCTCGACAAATCGCGCGACCTGGCGCTGCGCGTCGGCATCCCCGAGCTGATCATGTGCGACGCCGGCCATGCCGCCGGCCCGCGCATGCGCGACTATGGCGGGTTCGGCGACGCCAATTCGCCCAAGACCGCCCTCTTGATCGAGTGCGGCCAGCATTGGGAGCGCCGCGCCGCCGGGGTCGCCAACGACGTGACCCTGCGTTTCCTGATCGCGCTCGGCGTCGTCACCCGCGACGACGTCGCCGCCCTCGCCGGCCCCGATTTCGACGCACATCCGAACCAGCGGGTAATCCAGGTAACCGAGGCGGTGACGATCTCAGGCGACCGCTTCGACTTCATCGCACCCTATCGCGGGCTGGAGATCATCCCCAAGAAGGGCACGGTCATCGCGCATGAGGACGAGCGCGAAATCCGCACGCCCTATGACGAGTGCATCCTGATCATGCCGTCGCGCCGGCTCTTGCGGGGGCAGACCGCGGTCCGCCTCGGCCGCTTCGTCGCCTGACCGAGCCCAAGCGCAGCTTTCCGCCGATCGTCGACGGCCGCGCGGTGGCCCTCGTGCTCGGCACGCTTCCCGGCGAGGAATCGCTGCGCCGGCGGGAATACTATGCGCACCCGCGCAACCTGTTCTGGCCGATCGTCTTTACGCTGTTCGGCGACGGCGCCGTCCCGGACTATGCGGCGCGGATCGTCTTCGCCGGGGCGGCGCGGCTCGCGCTGTGGGACGTGTGCGGCCTCGCGGAGCGCGACGCTAGCGCCGACGCCACGATCCGCCGCGAAATCCCCAACGAGATCCCCGCGCTGCTCGACGCGCATCCCAGCATCCGCGCGGTCGCCTTCAACGGCGGGACGGCGCGGCGGCTTTACGACCGCCACTTCCCCCGCCGGCCCGGCATCGCCTATCTGGCGCTGCCCTCGACCAGCCCCGCTCATGCGAGCCTCGGCTTTGCCGCGAAACTGGCGGCGTGGCAGGCTTTGCGCGAAGCGATCGGGGATTAGCCGGCGCGCGGCAGGTACTCGACCAGCGCCGCGTCGAGCCGCGCCAACTCGGCCGAGAGCCGCTGCACGATCGCGCCGTTCTGCTGGCGCAGCTCGGCGGCGCTCACATCGCGGAGCGACAGCGCCAGCTCGCACAGGCTCGCCCCGCCCAGCGTCGCCGCGCATCGCCGCAGCGCATGGATGCCGCGGACGAAAGCCGTCGTATCGCCGGCGCCGGCGGCGGCCCCGATGCGCTCCATGATTTGTCGCGAGTCGGCGCGGAAGCTGTCGATCACCTCGCCGAGAAACTCGCCGCCGCCCGAGAGCGCGCGAAGCCCGGCCATGACGCGGGCATCGACCGGCGTGGCGGTCTCCGGCGCGTAACGGGGATGGGCGGCGATCGACGTGACGCGGTCGTCG
>DASUIE010000224.1:0-5604 GCA_036273175.1 Allostellaceae bacterium | reverse complement strand
AACAGGATCTGCCGTTCCGCCTCGCTGGGCGGGGCCGAGCGGCGCCATTCCTTGCCGAGATCGACGCCGCGCCGGACCGCCGGCCGGTCGCGCACCGCGCCGCGCCAGCGTGCGACATTGGGGAATTCGTCGAGTTCCTGGCCGAGCGGCTTCGCGATCAGCACCCAGGGCCACGAGATCATGTCGGCAATCGAATATTCGCCGAGGATGAACTCGCGCCCGTCGAGCCGCCTCTCCAGCACGCCGAGGCAGCGGTGGTACTCGTCGGCGTAGCGCTTGTGCGAATAAGTATGCTCGCCCTGGGCGTAGTTGACGAAGTGGCTGAGCTGCCCGGCCATCGGGCCGAGATTGCCGACCTGCCAAAACAGCCATTCGAGACATTCCTTGCGACCGACCGGGTCGGTCGGCATGAAGCGTCCGGCCCGCTCGGCGAGATGGATCAGGATCGGGCCGGATTCAAAAATCGGCAGGGGACCGCCCGGGGCGTCGCGGTCGACGATCGCCGGCATCCGGTTGTTCGGGCTGACCGCCAGGAACTCCGGCTTGAACTGATCGCCCTTGCCGATATTGATCGGGATCGTGCGGTATTCGAGCCCGCACTCCTCGAGCATGATCGCGACTTTCCACCCGTTCGGCGTCGGCCAATAATAGAAATCGATCATCGGTTGATCCCGCTTCCCAGTTTCGGCGCCCAGCATAAACCATGGTGATCCCGTGCACGCGCTGACCCAGTCGTTCCTGCTCGTTTACGCCGGGCTGTTCCCGATCGTGAACCCGGTTGGCAGCGCGCCGATCTTCCTCGCGCTGACCAGCGGGCACAGCCAGGCAACGCGGCGCAGCCTGGCCCGGCGCGTCGCGGTCAATGGCTTCGTGCTGCTGCTCGGTTCCCTGTTTGTCGGCTCGCACGTGCTGACCTTCTTCGGCATCACCCTGCCGGTGCTGCGCATCGGCGGCGGGCTCGCCGTCGCCTCGTTCGGCTGGCTGCTGCTGCGCGATGGAGTCGAGCCGAGCGGCGGCGGCCCGGTCGACCCAACCGCGCCGATCGATGCGTTCTACCCGCTGACGATGCCGCTGACGGTCGGGCCGGGCTCGATCTCGGTGGCGATCGCGCTCGGCGCCCAGCGGCCGGAGGGGGCGACCGGGCTCGCCGATATCGCGCTGCTCGGCGCCGCCGCGATCGCCGGGCTGGCGGCGATGGGGCTGACGATCTTTCTCTGCTATCGCTTTGCCGACCGCATGGTGAAGCTGTTCGGCGCGAGCGGGATCAATGTGCTCGTGCGGCTATCGGCCTTCATCCTGTTGTGCATCGGCATCCAGATCATCTGGAGCGGCTACAGCGCGCTGACCGGCGGCCACCCTTAGCCGCGCGTCGCCTCGATCAGGTGAGCGGACATTTTCGCATCGATGGCCCCGGTGCCGAATCGCGCCGCGACCGCCGCGGCCGCGGCTTCGGTCGCCTCGGCCAGACGCGTCGGGTCGCGCGCCTCGATCTCGTTGCGCAGCGGCGTGCCCTGGCACAATCCGAACACCGGGTCGCGATAGGATGCCGCGCGGCTGCGCCGCTCGATCGTATCGATCCGGATGCGGTCGAAGCCGGCGCCGCGCAGGTCGCGCCGGATCGTTTCGGTATCGTGATGACCGTGCGGCGTGCGGGCGAGAAAGCGCGGCGGGTCGTCAGGGAACAGCGCGGCCACCGCTTCGGTCACGATGTGCTCGATCTCGCTCTTCTCGATGCGGTCCCACACGGTGAAGACGAACCGCCCGCCCGTCTTCAAGACCCGCCGCGCCTCGCGGTAGCCGGCTTCCTTATCGGGAAAGAACATCGCGCCGAACTGGCACACCACGGCATCGAAGGCGCCGTCCTCGAACGGCAGGTGCAGGGCATCGGCCTGCCGCCACTCGACCCGGTCGAGCGCGGAGCGCGGCGCGGCAAAGTCCAGCATCGGCTGGTTCAGATCGGTCGCCACGATCCGCACGGAAGGCGGCAGCACCCGCGCCAATGCGCGCGTGCAGACGCCGGTGCCCGCCGCGGTCTCCAGCACCGCGCCGCTCCGCAAATCGGCAAGCCGGGCGGCCGTCTCCGCCGCATAGGGCTCGAACAGCGCCGCGGCGAGATAGCGGTCGTAAAGCTCCGGGATCGAACCGGAAAAAACCGCGTCGCCCTGCATGACGGTTCACTCCGCCGGGTTGACCACCTTCGCCTCGCGCAGCGCGGCGATCTCGGCCGGCGACAAGCCCGCCTCCGCGAGAATGGCGCCGGTATCCTCGCCGAGGCTGGGCGCGCCGCGGCGGATTTCGCTCGGGGTGCGCGAGAACCGGGCCGCCGGCCGGGTCTGACGCAGCCGCCCCGCCTTCGGGTGCTGGGTCTCGACGACGAGGCCGAGCGCTTCGACCTGCGGCGCGCGAACCACCTCGTTGCGGGTCAACACCGGCGCGCATGGCACCTGCGCCCGGGTCAGCCGGTCGAGCCACTGCGCCGAGCTTCCGCCCTTTAGCGCCTCCTGGGTCAGGCGCAGCCGGTCGCTCACGTTCTGCTGGCGCAGCGCCGGGGTCTTGAAGCGCGGGTCGTCGAGCCATTCCTTGCGGTCGAGCGCGCCGGCCAGCGCGACCCACTGCGCGTTGGTCTGCACCGCGACGGTGATCCAGCCGTCCGCGGTTTCGTAGACGAGGTCGGTCGCGCTTGCCGCCTCCTGTTTCGCCGGCTCGTCGCCGACAAAGGTCTGGTCGCCGAAATCCGACGCCCAGAGGAATTGCAGCACCGCCTCCAGCATCGACAGCCGGACGTGCTGGCCCTCGCCGGTTCGCTCGCGCGCGAGCAGCGCGGCGGTCACGGCCTGCGACGCGGTGATCGCGGTCAGCTTGTCGGGGAGTATCGTGCGCAGCATGCGCGGCCGCGCCTCGTCGGAGCCGGCCTGAACCGTCGCGAGGCCGGAATAGGCCTGGATGACCGGGTCGTACACCGGCTTTTCGGCATAGGGGCCGATCTCGCCGAACCCGCTGACCGAGACATAGACGATGTTCGGCGCGACCTCACGGATCGCGGCCTCGCCGAGGCCGAGCCGTTCGACGACGCCGGGACGGAAATTCTGCATGAACACATCGGCGCCGGCGCACAGCCGCTTGACCAGCGCGATCCCGTCGGGCGCCTTCAAATCGATGCAGATCGAGCGCTTGTTGCGGTTGTTGTTGAGGAACGAGGCGGCGAAACCGGCGCGGCGCTGGCCGGAAAGCCGGGTATGGTCGCCGCCGCCGAGCGGCTCGACCTTGACGATCTCCGCGCCCTGATCGCCGAGGATCATCGTCGCCAGCGGCCCGGCGACGTTTTGCGTGAGGTCGACGACTCGAAACCCGTGAAGCGGACCCGGCATGTCTCAGTCCCTCGGAAATGCGGCACCGAGTATAGCACGGCGAAAAATGCCGTGGTCCCAGCGCGGTCAATCCGGGGAGAAGGGATTGGATGCCGCGACTCCCAACGGCTCGAATGGCGCAAGTTGAGGGTTAGAACCGCCAAGTCTTGGGATTTGGCGATCGCGGCAATGGCAACGTCCGCAAAGCCCGGATATCGGCCTGTCGCGATTGCTCCATCCCCGAGAGATCCGGCGATCCGTGCTGCTGTCAGGTCGAGCGGAAGAACCCTCTCGGTATACGAGCCGAGGATCTGGCCGTGCCAATTTCGGAGGATTTCGGCGCGCCGGGTGGCGCCGGTTCTATCGAGCTTGGCAATGCCGGTCTCGATCTCGATCACCGTGATGGTCGAGAGAAACAGATTTTCGGAATGGTCCTCGAACTACTGCCCGACATCGGGCGCCACCGCCGGTTTGCCCGGCGAATGCGCTCAAAGCGGATGTATCAAGCAGCCAGCCATTCATAATTCCGCAGGACGCAGAGGACTTGCGTTCCGATCCGCCTCGATGGCTTCGGGAATGGCCATCAGAAGAGCCGCAAAGCTTTGCCGCCTTATCGGGTAAAGGCGCTCGGCATCGCGGATGGGGACGAGAACAGCCGCGGGCCGTCCGCGCCGGGTAATTGTGGTCGCTTCGCCCTTTTCGGCGGCATCGACGATCGCCGAAAGCGACGATTTGGCTTCACGCAGTCCCAGCTGCTTCATGCCGACCTCTATGTAACCACTGTAGTCACATAGAGGCAGGTACGCCCCGACGCAAGAGATCGACTACCGCCGCAGCACCATCAGCTTCTTGATCTCGCCGATCGCCTTTGCCGGGTTCAGGTTTTTCGGGCAGGTGCGGGTGCAGTTCATGATCGTGTGGCAGCGGTAGAGCCGAAACGGGTCTTCGAGCTCGTCGAGCCGCTCGCCGGTCTTCTCGTCGCGGCTGTCGGCGATCCAGCGATAGGCCTGCAGGAGGATCGCCGGGCCGAGATAGCGCTCGCCGTTCCACCAATAGCTCGGGCAGCTCGTCGTGCAGCAGAAGCACAGGATGCATTCCCACAACCCGTCGAGCTTGGCGCGCTCGTCCTCGGATTGGAGCCGCTCGCGGTCCGGCGGCGGCGGGCTGTCGCTCTTGAGCCAGGGTTGGATCGAGCGGTATTGCGCATAGGCATGCGTCAGGTCGGGGACGAGGTCCTTGACCACCGGCAGGTGCGGCAGCGGATAGATTTTAACGTCGCCCTTCACGTCCTCGATCGGCTTCAGGCAGGCGAGGGTGTTGGTGCCGTCGATGTTCATCGCGCACGAGCCGCAAATGCCCTCGCGGCACGACCGGCGGAAGGTCAGTGTCGTGTCGACCTCGTTTTTGATCTTGATCAGCGCGTCGAGCACCATCGGCGCGCAATCGGCGAGGTCGACCGTATAGGTGTCCATCACCGGGTTGGCGCCGGTATCCGGGTTCCAGCGATAGATGTGAAAACGCCGGGGCGTCTTCGCGGCCGGCGGCGGCGCATGCGTCTTGCCGGTGCCGACCTTGGAGTTCTTCGGCAGGGTGAATTCGGCCATCTATGCGCTCAATAACTGCGGGCTTTGGGCGGAAACACCTGGACCTCGTTCGACAAGGTGAACAGGTGCACCGGGCGGTAGCCGATCGACACCGAGCCGTCGCCGTCGAGCCAGGCTACCGTGTGCTTCAGCCAGTTTTCGTCGTCGCGCTCCGGAAAATCCTCGCGCGCGTGGGCGCCGCGGCTCTCGGTGCGGTTCTCGGCCGAGTGCAGCGTCACGACCGCCTGTTCGAGCAGGTTTTCCAGCTCCAGCGCCTCGGCGAGATCGCTGTTCCAGATCATCGACCGGTCGGAGAGGCCGAGATCGGCAAAGCTCTTGGCCGCCGCGTCGATTTTCTCGACCCCCTCGCGCAGCACGTCCGGGGCGCGGAACACGGCGCAGTTATCCTGCATCACCCGCTGCATCTCGGTGCGGATTTCGCCGGTCTTGCGCGGCCCCTTGGCGTTGCGCACCGCGTCGAGCCGGGCGACCGCGTCCTCGCCGGCATTGGCCGGCAGCGGCGGATGCGCGGTGCCGGGGCGCACCAGTTCGGCGGCGCGATGCGCGGCGGCGCGGCCGAACACGACGATGTCGAGCAGCGAGTTGCAGCCAAGCCGATTGGCGCCGTGCACCGACACGCAAGCCGCCTCGCCGACCGCCATCAGCCCGGCGAC
>DASUIE010000223.1:0-22816 GCA_036273175.1 Allostellaceae bacterium | reverse complement strand
GACATTTGGAGCCCGCTATCGGCGACCGCCTCCCTGACCGCGGTCAGCGCATGCGCGGCGAGCGGAATATCGGCGAGGCGCGAGACCTTGGAGTACCCCACGCCGCTGACCGCCACCTTGCACCGGTTTTCCCACATCGCGTCTATCCCTTCGCCAGGCGGAATTGCGGCAGGGTGATGTCGTCGTTGAGCTTTTCGAAGATCACCTCGACGCGGCGGCCGACTTTCGCCTCGGTGTATTCGGCGCCGAGAAGGTTTCCGGCCATCAGCGCGCCGGGCGCGTCGTCGAGCTCGACGATGACGCTGGCGTAGGGCACCGCGGCGGCGAAGCGCTTGTCGCCGGTGTGGTACATGATCGTGTAGGCGTAGATCGCGCCCTGGCCGCGGACGGCCTCGAATTTGAGGTCGGTCGAAACGCATTGCGTGCAGGTCGCGTAGGGCGGGTGCTGAAAATGCCCGCAGCTCTGGCAGCGCTGCAATTCGAGCGCACCGCGCCGGGCGGCGTCCCAGAACGGCCGGGTCCATTCGCTGGGGACCGGGACCGGCCGGGTGACCTCGCTCCAGTCGCTCATTCAATTCGCCTCTCGCTAATCGCGGAGGCAGATTCCGGCGTCGCCGCCGATTTGGCAAGCGCCGTGCGGCGCCGGGTTAGCCGTTGCCCTCGACCGCGCGCTCGACCGCCGCGAGGTCGATGCGCTTCATCTGCGCCATCGCGTCGAAGGCCCGCTTCGCGCGGGCGCGATCGGCATCTCCGATCAGCTCGATAAGCTTACGGGGGAAGATCTGCCACGACAGGCCGAAGCGGTCCTTTACCCAGCCGCATTGCTCCGCCTCGGGAACGGCCGAGAGCGCGTCGGCGAAGCGGTCGGCCTCGGCCTGGGTATCCACCGGGACCTGGAACGAGATCGCTTCGCTGAACCGGAATTGCGGGCCGCCATTCAGCCCGGAGAACGATTGGCCCATCAGGGTGAACTCGACCAGCATCACCTCGCCAGCCTTGCCCGCCGGGTAATCGCTCGGTGCGCGGTGGACGGCATCGATACGGCTGTCGGGGAACAGGGAGGCATAGAACGTGGCGGCCTCTTCGGCGTTGCCGTCGAACCAAAGGCACGGGATTATGCCGGACATGGCGGCTTCCTCTTCAAAGGCGGGGCGCTTTCTTTTAGCCGAACGCCGCCGGGAACCTAGTGTCCTCTGAGAGGAGGTCAGATCTCGATCTGGCCGCCGAGCTCGACCGCGCGGTTCATCGGGATGCGGAAAAACTCGGTCGCGTCGAGCGCGTTGTTGGACATGAAGATAAAGGCCTGCTTGTGCCAGCGCGGCAGGAAGGCGCGGCGGCGGCTGGCGATCAGCTTTTCGCGGCCGATAAAGAACGAGGTGTCCATAAGGTTGAAGCGGAGGTTCTGGACTCGGCATTGCGCCAGCGCGCGCAGCAGGTTGGGCTCGTCGGCGAAACCGTACCAGACGCGCACGGTAAAGAAGCCCTTGCCGAAATCGGCGATCTCCAGCCGCTCGGCGTCGGGGACGCGCGGGATGTCCTTGGTCGCTACGCTCATCAGCACGATCCGCTCGTGCAGCACGTGGAAATGCTTGAGCGCATGCAGCAGCGCGGTCGGCACCTGGTCGATGTCGCGCGCCATGATGACGGCGGTGCCCTTGACCCGCGGCAGGCGGTCGGCGGCCAGCGTCTCGATAAATGTCGCCAGCGGCATCGAGTCGCGGGCACGCTGGCGGTCGAGCGCGAACCGGCCGCGCCACCAGATCGACATGACCGCGAAGACGATCAGCGCGACCAGCACCGGGAACCACCCGCCCTCGAACACCTTGAGCAGATTCGCGCTGAGGAAGACGAGATCGACCAGCAGGAAAAAGCCGAACACGCCGGCCGCGAGCGGCAGGCTCCAGCCGTTGCCGCGCATGTGGATGAACGCGAGGCCGCTGGTGATCGCCATCATCCCGGTGACGGCGATGCCATAGGCGGCGCCGAGGCTGTCGGAGGTCTGGAAGCCGAGCACCAGGAGGATGATCGCGGCGAGCAGCATCGTGTTGACGCGCGGCACGTAGACCTGGCCGATCTCCTGCTCGGAGGTGTGGCGCACCTGCATCCGCGGCAGGTAGCCGAGCTGGATCGCCTGGCGGGTGATCGAGAACGCGCCGGAGATGACGGCCTGCGAGGCGATGATCGTCGCCGTCGCGGAGAGCGCCACCAGCGGATAAAGGCCCCAGCCCGGCGCGAGGCTGTAAAACGGGTTGCGCAGCGCGCTCGGGTCGGCGATCAGCGCCGCGCCCTGCCCCGCGTAGTTGAGCAGCAGCGCCGGCAAGACGAAGTAGAGCCAGGCGCGGCGCAGCGGATTGAGGCCGAAATGCCCCATATCGGCGTAAAGCGTCTCGGCCCCGGTGACGGCGAGGAACACCGCGCCGAGCATCACGAAGCCGCGCCACGGCGCGCGGAGGAGAAGGTCGATGCCGTAGCGCGGGTCGGCCGCGAAAAGGATTTGCGGCTGTTTGGCGATATTGGCGAGGCCGAGCACGGCGAGCGCGACGAACCACACCGCCATGATCGGTCCGAACAGCATGCCGACCGCCTCGGTGCCGCGCTTTTGCACGAGGAAGAGGCCGATCAGCAGGACGAGCGCGATCGGCACGACATAGGGCTCGAAAATCGGCGTCGCGACGTTGAGCCCCTCGACCGCGCTCAATACCGAAATCGCCGGGGTGATGATGCCGTCGCCGTAGAACAGGGCCGCGCCGGTCAGGCCCGCCGCGAGTATCCACATGCGCCGCCGCCGACTGCGGGCGGGCTTGCCCAGCACCAGCGCGGTCAAGGCGAGGAGCCCGCCCTCGCCGCGATTGTCGGCGCGCATGATGACGAGCACGTACTTGACCGTGACGACGAGGATCAGCGACCACAGGATCAGCGAGATGACGCCGAGAACCGACCCCGCGGTGACCTCGCCAAACTCGACCAGCGACTGCCGCACCGCGTAGAGCGGCGAGGTGCCGATATCGCCATAGACGACCCCGAGCGCCGCGACCGTCAGGTTGCGGCGGAGGCCGGCATCGAAAAACTCCCGCCCGAGGGCGGGTTCCGCAGTCGCGTGCATAGCGCCATCAGGTGCATGCGCCGGGATAAAAATTCGATGGGCATCTCGGGGCGGAGGCATAAAGACCGCATAAAGACCCGGGGCAAATCTGCTTGCGCGGGGCGCGGGGTTGCTGTCGAGATGGCGCGGTGAGCGACCCCGATCGGCGCTACCTCGCGTATTTCCTCGGCACGGCGCCGGGCGGCAAGGCGCTGCGGCCGCTGCCCTATCTCGCTGCCGCCGGCGCCGTTGTCCTGGCCCTCGCCGGCGGGCTTGGGGTCGAGCGCTATCTCGGCGCGCAGAGCGTCTTGCTGATCTTTCTGATGGCGATCCTCGCCTCCGCGGTCACGTGGGGGTTGTTTCCGTCGCTGCTGGCCTGCGTGCTCAGCGTGCTGACCTATAATTTCTTCTTCTTGTCGCCGATTTATACCTTCGCGATCGCCGAGCCGGAGAACGCGGTCGCGCTGGTGTTTTTCTTTCTCGTCGCGGTCGTCGCCAGCAGCCTCGCCGCGGCGACGCGAAGCCAGACCGAGATCGCCCGCGCCCGCGCCGGAACCAATGCCGCGCTCTACAATTTCAGCGGCAAGCTCGCCGCCACCGGCACGCTCGACGAGGTGCTGTGGGCCACCGCCTATCAGATCGCGTCGATGCTGCGGGCGCGGATCGTGCTGCTAATGCCGCAGAGCGAAGGCGGGAAGCTCGGCGTTGCCGGAGGCTATCCGCCCGACGACCGGCTCGACGGCGCGGCGATGGCGGCGGCGGAGCAATGCCGGCGCGAGGACCGCGCAATCGGTTCGCCCGGGCGTCTGCTCCTGCCGCTGCGCACCGGCAGCGGCCCGGTCGGGGTGATCGGCGTCGACGGGCCGATGCCGACCGGGGAGGAGCGCCGGCTGCTCGATGCGCTCGCCGACCAGGCGGCGGTGGCTATCGAGCGGGTTACCCTGGCCGGGGCGGTCGCCGAGGCGCGGGTGCTGGCCGAGACCGAACGCCTGCGCTCGGCCCTCCTGACCTCGATCTCGCACGATTTGCGGACGCCGCTCGCCTCGATCATCGGCGTCGTGTCGAGCCTCAGAAGCCTGTCGGAGAAATACGCGCCGGAGCAGCGCGAGGAATTACTCGCGATGGTCCAGGACGAGGCGGAGCGGCTCAACCGCTTTGTCGGCAACCTGCTCGACATGAGCAGGCTGGAAAGCGGCGCGATCGAGCTCAAGGCCGAGCATTTCGATATCGGCGACATCATCGGCACGGCCTTGCAGCGGGCCGCGGCGATCCTCGACCGCCACCGCGTCGAGGTCGATATCGCGCCTGACCTGCCGATGCTGCGCCTCGACGCGCTGTTGTTCGAGCAGGTGCTGTTCAACCTGCTCGACAACGCCGCCAAATACGCCCCGGCGGAAAGCCGCATCCGGCTCGGGGCGCGGCGCGACGGCCGCGATGTCGCGATCGAGATCGGCGACGAGGGGCCGGGCATCCCCGAGGCCGAGCGGGAGCGCGTGTTCGACAAATTCTACCGCGTCCGGGCGCAGGACCGGCGCCGCGCCGGGACCGGGCTGGGCCTCGCGATCTGCCGCGGCTTTGTCGAGGCGCAGGGCGGACGGATCGACGCCGCCAACCGGTGCGACCGACCGGGCGCGGTGTTCACGATCCGCATGCCGGCTGACGACGCGGTCGAGATCGCATGCCCACAACCGTCCTGATCGTCGACGACGAGCCGCCGATCCGGCGGTTTCTGCGCAGCAGCCTCGCGGCGATCGGCAACCGCGTCGTCACCGCGGAGGATTGCGCCGGGGCGCTGTCCGCGCTCGGGAGCGAGAAGCCCGACCTGGTCATCCTCGATCTCGGCCTTCCCGACCGCAGCGGGTTGGAGGCGATCGTCGAAATCCGCAAACGTTCCCCGGTGCCGATCATCGTGCTGTCGGCGCGCAACGACGAGCGGGCCAAGGTCGAGGCCTTCGATCTCGGCGCCGACGACTACATCAGCAAGCCGTTCGGCATGGCCGAACTGCTGGCGCGGCTGCGCGCCGCGCTGCGGCACGCGATCCAGGCCAAGGGCGAGGTCGCCGCGTTCGTCTCGGAGGACCTCGCGATCGACCTCGTGCGCCGCCGCGTCACCCGCGCCGGCCAGGAAGTCCGCCTTTCGCCGAAGGAGTTCGAGCTGCTGCGCCACCTCGTGACCCATGCCGGCAAGGTGGTGACCCACCGCCAGCTGCTGCGCGAGGTCTGGGGGCCGGCGCAGGTGGACGAGGTGCAGTATCTGCGCGTCTTCATCCGCGGGCTCAGGCAGAAGCTGGAGCCCGACCCGACGCGGCCGACCCATATCCTCACGGAGCTCGGGGTCGGGTACAGGTTGCAGCTGCCGCCAGAGCAGCGGTCGCCGTAGGCGGAATTTATGCTTCAGTCCAGGTCAAAGCAATCCGAGGCGGCGAAGGTCGCCCTCGGTCCATCTCGCCTGCACTTCGATCATGGATCGAAGAGTTCCGAGCGGAAACGTCTCCCCCGCTCGGTGATAGGTGACGGTGACGCGGCGTCCGTCGTCGTGCCGATATCGCTGATGCGATCCTCGCTGATTGTAGAACTCGAAGCCATCGCGCGAGAGGGCGTTGACGATCTGGCGGGCCGTTAGGTTCCGCAGTCGCCGCCACTCGATATCGCTCATACGGTGACAGCGACCAGGGGCTCCTCGGACACCTGGATGCTTGCGGGCACTGGCTTGCCATCCTCGACAAGCTCCGCGACCACCATCTCCATCACTTCGCGGATGTGGTCGATGGCCTCTTGCCGCGTATAGCCCCAGGTGGACGCACCCTGAGCCTCAAGCTCCGGGCAATATGCGCGCCAGCGATCCTCATCGGGCTCGACGACGATCCTGAACGTGTAGGTGGTCAAGCGGGCCTCCTGATCGATACGCCAGCCACTATAGCATATCCGCGCTTTCTCGCCCGTCCGGGACAAGGTGATGAATCAGTCGCGGCCGATTTGAGATTTCGCCCTAATACAAATGGCACGCCACCGAATGGGCGGGGGCGGCGTCCTTGCGCAGCGGCGTCTCCTCGGCGCAGCGGGGCATCGCCATCGGGCAGCGGGTGTGGAAGCGGCAGCCGGGCGGCGGGGCGAGCGCGCTCGGCACCTCGCCGGTGATCGCCAGCGGCTCCTGCGGGTCGTCGGGATGGGCCGGCAGGGCGGCGGTGAACAGCGCCTTGGTGTAAGGGTGGAGCGGCCGCTCGCACAATTCGAGGCTGTCGGCGAGCTCGACGATCTGGCCCAGATACATCACCGCGATGCGGTGGCTGATATGCGCGACCGTCGCGAGGTCGTGGCCGATGAACAGGTAGCTGACGCCGAGCCGCGCCTGCAATTCCTCGAGCTGGTTCATGATCTGCGCGCGGATCGACACGTCGAGCGCCGAAACCGGCTCGTCCAGCACGATCAGCCGGGTGTCGGTGACGAGGGCCCGGGCGATCGCGACACGCTGGCGCTGGCCGCCGCTGAACTCGTGCGGGAAGAGGCGCGCGACCTCGGGCCGCAGCCCGACCAGCTCCAGCACCTCGGCGACGCGCTGGCGCTGATCCTCGCGCGACAGGGCCGTGTGGATCTGCAAGGGCTCGGCGACGATCTCCTGCACCCGCATGCGCGGCGACAGCGAGCTGTAGGGGTCCTGAAACACCACCTGCACCTCGCGGCGGTAGCGCATCAGCTCGGCGCCGGAGAGCGTGCCGACATCCTTGCCGTCGAAGCGGATCGCGCCGGCGCTCGGCCTTTCCTGCAAGAGGATCAGCTTTGAGGTCGTGGTCTTGCCGCAGCCGCTCTCGCCGATGACGCCGAGCGTCTCGCCCGACGCGACCGAAAAGTCGATGCCGTCGACCGCCTTGACCCAGCCGATCTTGCGCCGCGGAAAGCTCGCGACGTTGACCGGGAAGTGTTTGGTCAGGCCCTCAACCTCGAGCAGCGGCGGCGACATCGGCCTCCTCCGGCGCGAGCCAGCAACGGGCGGTCCAGCCCGGGCCGAGGCGGGTTTCGCCCGGCTCGTCGGTGGCGCAGCGCGGCAAGGCCTCGGCGCAGCGCGGGTGAAAGGCGCAGCCTTGCGGCAGGCGCGCGAGATCGGGCGGGTGGCCCGGGATCGCGTAGAGCTTTTCCTTGCTGCCGAGCTTGGGCATGGAGCCGAGAAGGCCGCGGGTGTAGGGGTGCTTCGCCGCGTTGAACAGCTCGCGCACCGAGCCCGCCTCGACAATGCGGCCGGCATACATCACCGCGAGCTTGTCGCACATGCGCGCGACGATGCCGAGATTGTGGGTGACGAAAATGACCGCGACGCCGGTCTCGCGCTGCAATTCCTTCAACAGATCGAGATATTGCGCCTGGATCGTCACGTCGAGATTGGTGGTCGGCTCGTCGGCGATGATCAGCTTGGGCCCGCCGGCGAGCGCGATCGCCCCGACGATGCGCTGGCGCATGCCGCCCGACATCTGGTGCGGGTATTCGCGCATCCGCATCGTCGGCGACGGGATGCGCACCGAATCGAGGAGCTCGCCGACCCGCTTTTTGAGGAGCCGCCCGCGCACGCCGAGATGGTAATAAGCCGGCTCGCCGACCTGGGTGAGGATGCTGAACAGCGGGTTCAGCGAGGCCATCGGGTCCTGCAATATCATCGCGATGCGGCCGCCGCGGATATGCCGCATCTGCCGCGCCGACATCCGCGCGATGTCTTCGCCCTCGAACAGTATCTCGCCGCCGGTGACGCGCGCCCCGGCCGGCAGGAGGCCGACCACGGAGAGGCAGGTCGTGGTCTTGCCGCAGCCGCTCTCGCCGACGATGCCGAGCGTCTCGCCGGGCTCCAGCGAGAAGCTGATCCCGTCCACCGCGCGGACTACCCGGCCGCCGCCGAACGAAACGTAGTGGGTCGAGAGATCCTTGACCTCGAGCAGCGGCACGGCGGTCACAGATTGCGGAGCTGGGGATCGAGCCGGATGCGCAGCCAGTCGCCGAAAAGCTGGGTCGCGAGCACGACCAGCATGATGCAAAGCCCCGGCGCAACGGTCAGCCACCACATGCCGACCATCAGCATCGAGCGCCCCTCGGCCAGCATCAGGCCCCAGGCCGGCTGCGGCGGCGGCACGCCGACCCCGAGGAAGGACAGTGACGCCTCGGCGATGATCACGACGCCGATCGTCAGGCTGGCCAGCACCATCGTCGTGTTGAGCACATTGGGCAGGATGTGGCGGAGGATGACGCGGGTGCGCGAGGCGCCGGCGATCTCGGCCAGCTTGACGAACTCGCGCTCGCGCAGGCTCAGCACCTCGCCGCGGATCACCCTGGCATAGCGCGTCCAGTAGACAAGGCCGAGGATGATGACGATGTTCCACATCGACGGCCCGACGACGGTTGCCAGGAAGATCGCGAAGACCAGCGCCGGCAGCGCCAGCCATGCATCGGTGATCCGCATGATCACCTGGTCGACCCAGCCGCCGAGATAGCCCGAGAGGATGCCGAGCGCGGTGCCGATGCCGCCGGCGACGACGGTGCCGGTGATGCCGACGACGATCGACACGCGGGCGCCGAAAATCAGCCGGCTGACGATGTCGCGGCCCTGGAAATCGGTGCCGAGGAGCCAGTGCCAGTTGCCCCCGCCCGACCAGATCGGCGGCTCGAAGATCTTGGCGCCCGCGATCGGCTCGGTCGGATCGTAGGGCGCGATCCAGTTGGCGAAGATCGCCGCGAAGAAGAACGGCAGCAGGATCGCGATGGGCACGAGCGGCAGGTCGCGCAGATTGATGCGGCGGCGCGGTTCCGGCGCGGCGGCCTCGGCGGCGCGAGCCAGTTCCTGTGGGGAGATGCTGACCATCGGGACCCTATTTGGATAGGCGGATGCGGGGGTCGATATAGGCATAGAGCACGTCGATGATCAGGTTGATCAGCACGATCATCGATCCGGCCAGCACCACCACCCCCTGCACGAGCGGGAAGTCGCGCTGGAAGATGCCCTCGTAGAGCAGCCGGCCGATGCCGGGCCAGGCGAAGATCACCTCGATGATCACGGCTGCGTTGATCATCACCACGAGGTTGACCCCGGCCAGCGTCATCACCGGCACCAGCGCGTTCTTGAACGCGTGCATCGAGATCACGACAAAGGCCGGCAGACCCTTGAGCCGCGCCAGCTTGATGTATTCGCTGCGCAGCACCTCCAGCATGCTCGACCGGGTGAGGCGCAAGAGGGAAGCGGCGAAATACCAGCCGAGGGCGATCGACGGCATGATCAAATGCCGCCACCCGCCCGCGCCGCTGGTCGGCAGCCATTCGAGCCAGACCGAGAAGACCAGGATCATCACCAGCCCGAGCCAGAACCCGGGCACGCTGAGCCCCAACAAGGCGACGATCTTGCCGAAACTGTCCCAGCCGGTATTGACCTTGACCCCGGACAGGAGCCCGGCCGGTATCCCGAACAGCAGCGAGATCAGCGTCGCGCAGGCGGCAAGCTCGAGCGAATTGGGCAGACGCTGGAAATAGAGCTTGCTGACCGGCATCTCGTAGTTGAACGACATGCCGAGCTGCCCGGTGGCGATATTCTTGACGAAGCTCAGGTACTGCACCGGGAGCGGGCGGTCGAGCCCCCACTCCGCCCGGACGAGCTGAAGGTCTTCCTCCTGCGCGCCGGGCTCGGCGAGCAGCGTCACCGGGTCGCCGGTCAGCCGCACCACCGAGAAGATGGTCAGGCTGAGGATGAACAGCGTGACGAGCGCGTAGAGCGACCGCCGCAGGATGAAGCGGATCAACTCGCGGTGTCCTTCAGCTTGATGTCCTCCCACGGATAGGCATAGCCCGTGGTGATCGTCGGAAAGACGTCCTGCCACTTCTGGGCGGCGACGCGCGGGCCGATCGCATTGACGAAGGCGTGACGGAAGACCGGCACGAAATAATAGTTTTCGAGAATCGCCTTCTGAATCCCCTCCGCGAGCGTCTTGCGCTCGTTGCGGTCATAGGAGGCCAAATATTTTTTGAAGTTGTCGTCGAGTTCCTTGATGCAGAAGAAATCCTTGGATTGGAGCCCGCCGCATTTGAAGAAGGTGTCGTACCAGTTGGACCAGGTGCCGCCGATACGGGTGACGTTGAAGATGATCTGCGTCCCCGGCCAGGCCTTGAGCCCGCCCTGCATCTTTTTGAGGAAGGCGCCGCGCTCCATGGTCTGCATCTTGGCGCGGATGCCGATCGCCTGAAGCTGTGAGACCACCCGCTCGCCGCGCGAATAATAATCCGGCACCGGGGTCAGCCAGTCGACGGCGAAGCCGTTGGCGAACCCGGCATCGGCCATCAGCTTTTTGGCCTTGGCGATGTCGTGCGGCCATTTCGGCCATTCCATGCCGTATTCGACATCGTCGTTGATCCAGTTGCCGTCGACCCGGCCCATCCCGCCGCTCTCGGCGTTGTTGATGGCGTCGCGGTCGATCGTCAGGCTGATCGCCTCGCGCACCCGCTTGTCGTGGAACGGGCTCTTGGGGTCCCCAAAGCCGGGAAATTCGAGCCACCAATTGCCCGATACCACCGGGGCCAGCTTGATCTTGGGATTGTTCTTGACCCGGTCGATCAGCTCCCCTGGGACGAAATAGATGATGTCGGCCTCGCCGCGCTCCAGCATCGCCACGCGGGTGGCGGCCTCCGGCACGCTCATCATCGTCAGGTTCTTGATGTTGACCGGGCGGTAATATTTCTCATAGGCCTCGAATTCGAGCTTGATCCCCGGTTCCTGGTGGACGAGGCGGTAGGGGCCCGCGCCGATCGGGTTTTGCATAAAGCCGTTCTGCCCGACCTTTTCGTAATATTTCTGCGGAACCGGCCAGCCGGCGCCGCAGACGTTGCCGGTGCCGAACAGGATCGGGAAATCGAGAAACGGCTCCTTGAAGTGGAAAGTAATGGTGCGGTCGTCGACGATGTCGACGCCCTGGGTCTTTTCCTTCAGCACGGTGGTCCAGGCGCCGTGGTAGTGCTCGAAGCTCCATTTCACGTCCTGCGGCGTGACCGGCGAGCCGTCGTGGAAGCTAACGCCCTGGCGCAGCTTGAAGGTGGCGCTCTTGGCGTCCTCGGCGAAGTCGAACTTCTCGGCGAGCGCGAGGTGGTCGTAATGCACCTCGCGGAAATTTTTGATCAGCGCGTCGTGCAGCGCGAAGATGAAGTTGTCGGGGCTGGCGGTGCCGTCATGCTGCTGGGGGTCGAGCCAGCGCGCGGCGATGTTGGTGTGCCACGCCAGCGTCATCTTGCCCTTGGGAACGACCGCCTCGGCGCGCGCGAACCGCGCGTACGGCATGGCCAGACCGGTCGTCGCCAGCGCCGCCGTCCTCAAGACAAATCGGCGCGTCAGCCGTTGGGACCCCATCGTCTACCTCCCTGTTCGAGCCTTGCCCCGCTTGCGGGGGCTTCGGCGTTTTGTTGGCTCGCGTTTTAGAGCAATCGGGCGAGGCTGTCGCGCCAATTCTTTGTGAGGCGTCGGGTTTCTCTTACGCTTTCAGGCGTATATCTTCCCAGGGGTAAGCGTAGCCGGTGGTGATGGTCGGGAACACATCCTGCCATTTTGTCGCAGCGATGCGCGGGCCGATCACATTCATGAAGGCGTGGCGGAAAACCGGGACGAAATAGTACTCGTCGAGGATCGCCCCCTGGATTTCCTCGGCCAGCTTCTGGCGCTCGGCGGGCTTGTCGGATTTGAGATAGGCCGCGTATTTGGCATCGACGTCCTTGACGCAGAAGGCGTCGGCGCCGAGCAGCCCGCCGCATTTGAAGTTCGCCTCGTACCAATTGGCCCAGGAGGCGCCGATGCGGGCGCCGGCGAAGATGATGTTGACGCCGGGCCACTGCTTGAGCCCGCCCTGTCGCCGCTTGGTGTAGACGGCGCGCTCCAGGGTCTGGAGCTGGCCCCGGATGCCGATCGCCTTGAGCTGCGACAGGATGCGCTCGCCGCGCGAATAGTAGGGCGGCGCCGGCGTCAGCCAATCGAGCTGGAAGCCGTTGGGATAGCCGGCCTCCGCCATCAGCTTCTTGGCCTTGGCGACGTTGAACTCCCATTTCGGCCAGGTTATGCCGTATTCGACATCGTCGTAGATCCAGTTGCCGTCGACCCGGCCGAGGCCGGCGCATTCGGCGTCGTTGACCGCGTCGCGATCGACCGCGAGGCTGACCGCCTGCCGCACCCGCTTGTCGTGGAACGGGTTTTTCGGGTCCTGGAAGCCGGGAAATTCGAGCCAGAAATTGCCCGAGACGACCGGCGCCAGCATCAGCTTTGGGTTGTCCTTGATGCGCGGCACCAGCTCGCCCGGGATCCCGTAGACGATGTCGGCTTCGCCGCGCTCGATCATCGCGACGCGGGTAGCGGGGTCCTCGACCGCGACGATCGCGAACTTCTTGACGTGGACCGGCCGGTAATAGCCGTCGAAGGCCTCGAATTCGAGACGGGTGCCGGGCTGCTGGCCGGCGAGCCGGTACGGTCCCGCCCCGACCGGGTTTTGCACATAGGCGGCCTGGCCGACCTGCTGGTAGTACTTCGCCGGCACTACCCAGCCCGCGCCGCACACATTGGCGGTGCCAACGAGCCGCGGGAAATCGAGGAACGGCGCCTTGAACACGAGGCGGACCGTCCGCGCGTCGGGAGTCTCGACCCGCTCGGTCATGTCGTGCAGCACCTTGCCCCAGGCGCCGTGATAGTGCTCGTAGCTCCACTGCACGTCGGCCGTCGTCACCGGATCGCCGTTGTGGAACTTGATGCCGTCGCGCAGGCGGAAGGTGGCGCTCTTGGCGTCCTCGGCGAAGTCGAATCGGTCGGCGAGCGCCAGGTGGTCGTAAAGCTTGTCGCGGAAGTTCTTGATCAGCCCGTCCTGCAGGATGTTCAGGAAATTGTCCGGCGTGGCGCCGCCGTCATGCTGCTGGGGGTCGAGCCAGCGCGGCGCGATATTGGTGTGCCAGGCTAGGGTCATCGCGCCCGAGGGAGCCTCGGCCGCATGGGCGGAATGAAGAAACGGGGTGGCGATCGCGCCGGCCGCGGCGGCCTGCAAAAGGCTGCGCCGAGTCACACGCTTCGCGCTTGCGCACGTCGTCATGAGCGCCTCCTGTTCAGGTAGGCCCCTTTTTGCCGGAGCCTTACCCTCAGCGTATATCAGCTATGCAGAAATGTCGAGACCGGCCAAGGCGCCGACGGTCACCGGCTTATACGGCGCGCGCGGCCGGTAGACCCCGATCTCGGCAACCGGGAGGCCGTGAGTCTCGGCGATCAGCGCGGCGACCAACGGGCCGCAGAGCCGGCCCTGGCACGGCCCCATGCCGCAGCGGGTGAAGGCCTTGGCCTGGTTCGGTCCCTGCGCGCCGAGCCGGGCGGCGCGGCGGATCGCGCCCGCCGTCACCTCCTCGCAGCGGCACACCGTGATGTTGTCGCCGGGCGGCGTCTGCATCGCCGGCGCGGGACGGTAAAGCGCGTCGAGAAACGGCCGCACCGCCCGCTCGCGGGCCAGGGCGCGGTGGATCGGCGCGGCGCGGCGGTCGCGCTCGGCGGCGTCGATCTTTTCCAGCATCGCCGCCGCCGCGAGCGCGGCGAGCCGGCCGGACAGCGCCGCCGCCTCGGCCCCGGCGATGCCGCCGCCATCGCCGGCCACGGCGATCGTCGCGACGCTGCTGTTGCCCCACTGGTCGAGGCTCGGCCGCCAGCACCATTGCGCCTCGTCCCAATCGTGCGCGAGGCCGAGAGCGAGGCTGATCTGGATGTTGGGGATCACCCCTTCGTGCAGCAGCAGATGGTCGGCCGGCAGCTCGCCGCCGTCCCACGCGACCCCCTCGACGCGGTCGCGGCCGATCGCCCGCAGCCCCGCGACCTGACGCCGGATCGGGATGCCGGCGCGGCGCAGCTCGGCGATGAGGCCCAGCCCCTTGAGCACCGCGCGGCCGCCGGACAGCGCCGAGCCCAGCCGCCGCGCCGCGGCGTGGTAGTTGCGGTGCGGGGCGGTTTCGAGGATCGCCGCCGGCGGCGCCCCGGCGCGCAGCATCTGCGCCGCCGCGAGGAAGAGAAGCGGCCCCTGCCCCGCCAGCACAATCTTCCCGTCGGGGACGAGGTCGGCCGTCTTCAGCAGGATCTGCGCGGCGCCGACCGTCATCGCCCCGGGAAGGGTCCAGCCCGGGATCGGCACCGGCCGCTCATAGGCTCCGGTGGCGAGGAGGAGACGCCGCGCGGTCACGGTCTCGCCGCGTCCATCGGCGAGTATCGAGAGCGCGCCATCCGGGTCGATGTGCCAGACCGTCGTTCCCGGCCGGTATGTCGCGCGGCTGGAGCGGAAGGCGGCGGCGAGGCCCGCCCCGGCGAGATAGTCGGCGCCGAGCGGCGAACCAGCTTCGGCGCGCTCGACCGCGCGGTAGATCTGGCCGCCCGGCGCGTCCTGCTCGTCGAGGACGAGGGTGTCGAGGCCGAGCTCGGCAGCGAGCGTCGCCGCCGCCATCCCAGCGGGCCCGGCCCCGACGATCGCGAGGTCGTATTGGGCTGTCATACTGCCCGCTTGCCGCGCTGGCGGGCGATGCGCATGCCGGGCGCGACGGTGACCATGCAGCTTTGCCGATTGGGGATGCCGTCGATCTGGGCGAGGCAGTCGAAGCACACGCCCATCAGGCAATAGGGCGCGCGAGAAGTGCCGCGCACGGCGGTCTCGCGGGTGAGGCCGGCGAGCAGCATCGCCGCGGCGGCCGAGGCGCCGGCCGGGACGCGGACCTCGCGCCCCTCGACCGTGACCGCGACCGCGGCCGCGGCGGGCGCGTCAGGCCGCCTGCGGAACATCGAAGCGTCTGGCCGAGAACGGCGCCAGCACCGGGTCGAGCGCGCCCGCCGCGACCATCGGCGCGAAGGCGTTGGCATGCGCGCCGGCGAGGGTCACGCCGCTGTGGCAATTGGCGGTGAACGCCCCGGGATATCTCTCGCTCTCGTCGTAGATCGGCACCCCGTCGGGCGGCATTACCCGGAGCGCGGCCCAGGCGCGGACCACCTGCAGCTCCGCGAGCCAGGGGAAGGAGAGCGCTGCGCGCTTGGCCATCGCCGCCATCACCGCGGGCCGCTGCGAGGTGTTGAAGCCGACATCCTCCATGCTGTCGCCGATCATGATGCCGCCCTCGCGGGTCTGGCGCACGGTCGTGGTCGGCATCTCGAAGACGCGGCCGGCCCGCTCGGTGACGAGGATCTGGCCGCGCTGCGGCTCGACCGGCGCCGAGAGGCCGAACACCGGCGCCAGACGGGCGTTGCCGAGCCCGGCCGCGAGCACGACGACCGGCGCGGCGAGGTCGCCGACGCGGAAGTCGCGCGGGGCGGCGGTGGCGTCGACGATCGTGCGGTTGGGGAAATAGGCGCCGCCGAGCGCGGTGAAGCCGCGGTGCAGCGCGTGCAGCAGGTTCAGCGAGTTGGCGTGGCCGTCATATTCGGTGAACGAGGCGCCGACGACCGCCGGGCCGACCCCCGGAAGCATCGCCGCGACGTCGTCGTGGCCGAGCATGCGGTAGTCGAAGCCGAAATTCCCGGCCTCGACGCGCATCTGCTCCATGCGGGCGTGGCGGTCCGCGAACTCCTGCTCGCTGAGGCAGAGGTGAACGCCGCCCGGCCGCTCGTGGCCGACATCGACGCCGGTGCGGTCGTGCAGTTCGGCGGCGAGCCCCGGCCATTCCTCGGCCGAACGGCGGGTCCAGCGCTGGTAGTGCGGCGCGCCGAGCCCCTTCGACTGCACCCAGACGAGGCCGAAATTGCCGCGCGAGGCGCGAAAGGCGATGTCGCCTTCGTCGACGAGAGCCGGCTTCATCCCGGCGCGGGCGAGACCGTAGCCGATCGCCGCCCCGACCAGTCCGCCGCCGATCACGATCGCGTCAAAACTCTGCATGCGCGCGATGATACCGATTTCTTGCCGCGCGGGCATGGCGCTTGCTAAGACAGGCGCAGCGGGGGGGACAGGGAAGGCGCGCACGATGACGAGACGAGTCCTGGCAGCAATTTTCGCCGTGCTTGCGCTGGCCGCGTCCGCTGAGGCCAAGACCTTTCGCTGGGCCAATGACGGCGACTCGAACTCGATGGACCCCTATGCGCGGCAGGAGACGTTTCTCTTGCTGTTCGACATGAGCTTTTACGAGCCGCTGGTGCGGCGCGACCGCAAGATGCAGCTCGAGCCCGGCCTCGCCACCGAATGGAAGCAGACCGACCCGACGACCTGGCGGTTCAAGCTGCGCCAGGGCGTCAAGTTTCATGACGGCAGCCCGTTCACCGCCGACGACGTGGTGTTTTCCTTCGACCGCGCGACGCATCCCGGCTCCAACGTCGCGAGCCCGCTGGCGACGGTGAAGGAGGTCAAGAAGATCGACGACTTCACCGTCGACTTCATCACCGACGGCCCCGACCCGATCATGCCGTTCAACCTCCCGACCATCGCGATGATGTCGAAGAAATGGTGCGAGGAGCACAACACCGCCCGCGCCGCCGACCTCACCAAGCACGAGGAGAGCTACGCCACCTTTCACGAGAACGGGACCGGGCCGTTCATCCTCGTCGACCGCCAGCCCGACGTGAAGACGACGCTGAAGAAAAACCCGGACTGGTGGGGGCTGAAGGCCGGCGAGTCGATCGATTTCGACGACACCGTGTTCAACCGTATCGAGAACGCCTCGACCCGCGTCGCGGCGCTGCTCTCGGGCGAACTGGACATGCTCTACACGGTGCCGCCGCAGGATATCGACCGGATCGAGAAGACGGCGGGGATGAAAATCTGGAAGACGCCGGAGCTGCGGACGATCTTCCTCGGCTTCGACCAGAAGCGCGACGAGCTTCTGGAGTCGAACGTCAAGGGTAAAAACCCGTTCAAGGACAAGCGGGTGCGCCAGGCCTTCTACCAGGCGATCGACGAGGACGCGATCGCCGCCAAGGTGATGCGCAGCTATGCCCATCCGACCGCCTTGATGGTCGGCCCCGGCGTCAACGGCTACGACCCGGCGCTCGACAAGCGCTTCCCCTACGACCCGGCGGCGGCCAAGAAGCTGCTCGCCGAAGCGGGCTACCCAAGCGGGTTCGAGGTCGGGTTCGACTGCCCGACCGACCGCTATGTCAACGACGAGGCGATCTGCCAGGCCGTGGTGGCGATGCTGGCCAAGATCGGGGTCAAGGTCAATTTGCTGGCCCAGACCCGCGCCAAGTATTTCGGCAAGATCCTGGGGCCGGGCTACAACACGAGCTTCTACCTCTTGGGCTGGACTCCGGGGACGCAGGACGCGCTCGACATGATCAAGGCGCTCGCGGTGACGCGCGGCGGCAAGAATGGCGTGTTCAATGTCGGCGGCTACTCGAACGAGAAGCTCGACGAGCTCGCGAAGCAAATCCAGGTCGAGCTCAACAAGGACAAGCGGCAGGAGGCGATCGCCCAGGCGCTGACGCTGATCCGCGACGACTTCGCCTATATTCCGCTGCACCAGCAGATGGTGGTGTGGGCGAGCCGTGACACGGTCGAGCTGGTGCCGGCCGGGAACAACAATTTCCAGCTGCGTTTTGTGAAGATGAAATGACGGCGGCGTTCACGCAGAAACCCTCGCCCGCTGGCGGGAGAGGGTGCCGAGCGCGGCGAGGCGGGTGAGGGCCGCGTGCGACGGCAGCGCCCTCACCCTCCCATCGCCCTGGCGATGGGTCCCTCCCTCTCCCGCAAGCGGTAGAGGGCGTTCATCATGATCGCGTTCGTCATCCGGCGGCTGTGTCAGTCGGTGCTGGTGCTGCTGGCGGTGGCGCTGATCGCGTTCATGCTGTTCAACTATGTCGGCGACCCGATCAACAACATGGTCGGGCAGGATACGAGCCTGCAGGACCGCGAGCGGCTCAGGCAGGAACTGGGGCTCAACGACCCGTCGATCGTCCAGTTCGGGCGGTTCGTCGTCCACGCGGCCGAGGGCAATTTCGGACTCAGCTACCAGCAGGCCCGGCCGGTCGGGCAGATCATCCTCGAAAAGATGCCGGCGACGCTCGAACTCTCCTTTGTTGCGGCGGTCCTGGCCCTCGCGCTCGGCGTGCCGATGGGAATTTATACCGGCCTTCACCGGCGGTCGTGGCTGTCGCAGGCGATGCTCGCCGGGTCGCTGGCCGGCGTCTCGCTGCCGACCTTTCTGGTCGGCATCCTCCTCATCCTCATCTTCGCGGTGCTGCTCGGCTGGCTGCCCTCGTTCGGACGCGGGACGGTGGTGCATATCGGCTGGTGGACGACGGGGCTGCTGACGGTCGACGGGTGGCGCGCGATCATCCTGCCGGCGATCACCCTCGCCCTTTTCCAGATGACGCTGATCATGCGGCTCGTGCGCGCCGAGATGATCGAGGTGCTGCGCGCCGACTACATCAAGTTCGCCCGCGCCCGCGGCCTTGCCAACCGGGCGATCAATTTCGGCCACGCGCTCAAAAACACGCTGGTGCCGGTGATCACGATCACGGGGCTGCAATTGGGCGGAATCATCGCCTTCGCGGTCGTCACCGAGACCGTGTTCCAGTGGCCCGGCATGGGGCTGATGTTCATCCAGGCGGTGAGCTTCGCGGACATCCCGGTGATGGCGGCCTATCTGGTGATGGTCGGGTTCTTCTTCGTCGTGATCAACCTGATCGTCGATCTGCTCTACTATGTCGTCGATCCGCGCCTCAGGATCGAGCGGCAGACCGCGAATGGTTGACCTCGCCACCCGCGCCCCCGCGCCCCCCGCCGCGCCGGCGCGGCCCGGGCGGTGGCGGCGCGTCGCCGACAGCGACCTGCTCTACAGCTTCCGCCGCTCGCCGGTGACGGTCGCCGCCGCGATCGTCGCCTTTATCGTCATCGCCAGCGCGCTCGCCGCGAGCTGGATCGCGCCGCACAACCCCTACGACCTCGCCTCGCTGAGCCTCCTGGACGCGACCGACCCGCCGGCCTGGACCGCCGACGGCAACTGGGCCTATCCGCTCGGCACCGACAACCAGGGCCGCGACGTGCTGTCGACGATGCTCTACGGCACCCGGCTGTCGCTGTCGGTCGGGGTCTCGGCGGTGGTGCTGGCGCTGATCCTCGGCGTCGCGCTCGGTCTCGTCGCGGGTTGGCGCGGCGGCTGGATCGAGACCGTGATCATGCGCGTCGCCGACGTGCAGCTCAGCTTTCCGGCGATCCTGATCGCGCTGCTGATCGACGGGGTGGCGCGCAGCGTCTTGCCGCGCGACGTGCAGGCCGAGATCGCGATCTACGTGCTGATCGCGGCGATCGCGCTGTCGAACTGGGTGCATTTCGCCCGCACCGTGCGCGGCTCGACGCTGGTCGAGCGGAACAAGGAATACATCCAGGCGGCTCGCGTCATCGGCGTGCGCCCGAGCCGCATCGTCATCGGCCACCTCTTGCCCAACGTGCTCGGGCCGGTGCTGGTGATCGCGACGATCAACCTGGCGACGGCGATCCTGACCGAGGCCACGCTGTCGTTTCTCGGCGTCGGGCTGCCGCCGACCCAGCCGTCTCTCGGCACGCTGATCCGGGTCGGCAACGACTACCTGCTGTCGGGCGATTGGTGGATTTCGATCTTTCCCGGCATCTGGCTGGCGCTCTTGATCCTGTCGGTCAATCTCCTCGGCGACTGGCTGCGCGACGCGCTTAACCCCAAGCTGCGATGACCGAAGCGCTCCTCTCGGTCGAACACCTGCGGGTCGAGCTGCCGACGCGGCGCGGGACGCTCGTCGCGGTCGACGATGTCAGCTTTGCGATCGCGCCGGGCGAGGTGCTCGGCATCGTCGGCGAGAGCGGAGCCGGCAAGTCGGTGACCGGGTCGGCGATCATCGGCCTGCTCGAACCGCCGCTGAAGATCGCCGGCGGCCGCGTCGTGCTCGGCGGCAGGCGCATCGACAATCTCGGCCATGAGGCATTGCGCCATATCCGCGGCCGGGAGATCGGCGCGATCTTTCAGGACCCGCTGACCAGCCTCAACCCGCTCTACACGATCGGGCAGCAGCTTATCGAGACGATCCGCACCCATCTCGACCTGTCGCCGTCGGCGGGGCGGGAGCGGGCGCTGGCGCTGCTCGGCGAGGTCGGGATCGCCGCGGCGGCGCAGCGCATCGACCACTACCCGCACCAGTTTTCGGGCGGGATGCGGCAGCGCGTCGTCATCGCCCTGGCCCTCGCCGCCAACCCCAAGCTGATCATCGCCGACGAACCGACGACCGCGCTCGACGTGTCGATCCAGGCGCAGATCATCGCTCTCTTGAAGCGGCTGGGGCGGGAGCACGGCGCGGCGATCATGCTGGTGACGCATGACATGGGGGTGATCGCCGAGACTGCGCACCGGGTCGCGGTGATGTATGCCGGACGTGTCGTCGAAATCGGGCCGGTGCGGGACATCGTAGACGCGCCGCGGCACCCCTATACGAAGGGGCTGATGCAGTCGATCCCGCGCATCGGCGGGGAACGCGGACGGCTGCACCAGATCGACGGGACGATGCCGCGCCTGACCGAAATCCCGCCGGGGTGCCCGTTCAACCCGCGCTGCCCGCATGTCTTCGACCGCTGCCGCAGCGAGCGCCCGGAATTGATCCGCGCGGCCGCGAGCGAGGCGGCGTGCTGGCTCTTCGCCGAGGAGCGGGTGGATGCCTGACATCCTCGTCGAGGTCGAGGGCCTCAAGCGCCATTTCGACGTCTCGCCGCCGCTGCTCGAACGGGTGCTCCAGGGGAAGCCGCGCGCGTCGGTCAAGGCGCTCGACGGGGTCAGCTTCGCGATCAAGCGCGGCGAGACCTTTGCCCTTGTCGGGGAGAGCGGCTGCGGCAAATCGACGGTGGCGCGCTGCCTGGTCGGGCTGTACCGGCCGAGCGCGGGCAGCATCCGTTTCGCCGACACCGACCTCGCCGCGCTGAATAACCGCAAGACGGCCGCACCGCTCCGCCGGCGGCTGCAGATGATATTTCAGGACCCCTATGCGAGCCTCAATCCGCGCTGGCGGGTGCGCCGCATCGTGGCCGAGCCGCTGGTCACGCACGGCCTCGTCAAGAACGACGCCGAGCTGCGCGAGCGGGTCGCCGAGCTGTTGCGCCAGGTGCGGCTGTCGCCGGCCGACGGCGACAAGTTCCCGCACGAGTTTTCCGGCGGCCAGCGCCAGCGCATCTCGATCGCCCGCGCCCTCGCCTCGCGCCCCGAGTTCCTGATCTGCGACGAGCCGACCTCGGCGCTCGACGTGTCGGTGCAGGCGCAAATCCTCAACTTGATGAAGGATCTGCAGCGCAGCTTTGGCCTGACCTACCTGTTCATCTCGCACAACCTCGCGGTGATCTACCAGGTCTCGGACCGGGTCGGGGTCATGTATCTCGGCCGGCTCGTCGAGATCGCCGCGTCGGACGAGCTGTTCGCGCGGCCGCGGCACCCGTATACCCGCCTCCTGATCGAGACGATCCCGCGCCTCGATCCCCCCAGTGGGGCTTCGGGCGAGAGAGAACCGGTCGCCGGCGAGGTGCCCAACCCGATCGACCCGCCGCCCGGCTGCGCCTTCCACCCGCGTTGCCCCTTCGCCAACGAGCGCTGCCGCGCCGAGCGGCCGGAGCTGATCGCGGCGGAGGGCGCGCTCGTCGCCTGCCATGCGGTCGAGGAGGGGCGGCTGCCGCCGCTCACGAGAAGTTCACCGGCATAGACTTTCCCGCGCATGCTGCATTGCGGTAAACTCGTCGCATGAGTGTCGTTAGCCGCATTTTCCACGGCGCCCGCGAGTGGTCGCACGGTGGCCCGATCGGCGCCCTGCTCGAGCGGGTCGCGGCGCATCTGCCGCATCTGCCGCATCTCCACCCCGAGACGCGCCCGGCCGACGACCCGCGCCGCCGCGTCGCCTTTACGATCGCGGTCATCGCGCTCGGCGCCAAGATGGCGCGGGCCGACGGCGAGGTGACGCGCGACGAGGTCGCCGCGTTCGGCGAGGTGTTCCAGGTGCCGCCGGGCGAAGAGGAGCACGTGCGCCTCGTTTTCGACCTGGCGCGGCGCGGCACCCACGGCTTCGAAAGCTATGCACGACAGGTCGGGCGGCTCTTCGCCGGCAACCGGGCCGTGCTCGAGGACCTGCTCGGCGGCCTCTTCCACATTGCCCTCGCCGACGGCGAGGTCCGCGCCGCCGAGGACCAATACCTGCGCGAGGTCGCCCGCCATTTCGGCTTCTCGCCGGCGGAATACGCCCGCATCCGCGCGCTCTATCCCGGCGCGCCGGAAACCGGGGACGACGACCCGCACCACATCCTCGGCCTTACCCGCGGCGCCTCGCCGGACGAGATCCGCGTCGCCTATCGCCGGCTGGTGCGCGAAAACCACCCGGACCTGCTGATGGCGCAGGGCCTCCCGCCCGAATGCGTCGCCCTCGCCAACTCGCGCGTTGCCCGCATCAACGCCGCGCATGACAGGCTGGTGAAGGCGGCCGGTTGAGAGGTGGGCGCCTTGCATCTTCCTGAGCGCAGCGATAATAGATCGAAGGTCATGCCGAAGATCGAAATCGACCGCGAAAAGGATGGGCGCTGGATCGGCGAGGTTCCGGCGTTTCCCGGTGTGATCTCGCACGGCGCGACCGAGACCGAGGCGCGAGCCGCCGTGACCGCGCTGGCCTTTCGCGTCATTGCCGACCGGATCGAACACGGCGAGCCTATATTGGACGATGCGCGGGCGCAGTTCGCCGCCGAATGAGAGCATGGCCGGCGACGCGCGCCAGCGACGGGCCTCGAACCTGACGATTTGTGATCTGGGCGGGGC
>DASUIE010000222.1:0-6073 GCA_036273175.1 Allostellaceae bacterium | reverse complement strand
ACGGTTTTCTCCGCCGCCGGCACGCCGGACATCGCCGGATTCCTGTTTGAGCACGGCACTTTAACCCACATCGGCGAGGAAGATGAGGAGGAGGTCGAGGAGCGGCAGGAAGTCGAGCCCGCGATGGTTGACACTCCAAAGACCCTCTCCTAGGTCGCCGCCCACGCCAAAAACGCGGGTGTAGCTCAGTTGGTTAGAGCGCCGGCCTGTCACGCCGGAGGTCGCGGGTTCAAGTCCCGTCACTCGCGCCACTTTCCCCGCCACTTTTCACGCCGCTTTTCACTGGGCCCCAGCTTGGATTAGACCGGCCGTTCATGACCGGCCGCGCCTCCGCTCTTGCCGTTCTCGGCCTCGATCCGGGGGCTGATGCCGCCGCGGTCGAGCAGGCCTACAAGCGCCTCATCAAGCAGCACCATCCCGACCGCGAGGGCGGGGACGCGAGCCGCGCCGCCGAGATCACCAAGGCCTATCGCGAGGCGCGCGGCGGCAAGGCGACCAGCGACCCGCTGCAATTCAACGACGATCTGTGGCCGCAGCGCGGCCGCCGCCGCTGGCGGATCGCGGCCACCTTCGCCGCCGCCGGAGTCGCCGCGGCGGTGCTGGTCGTCGGACCCAGCGTTCCGTTGACCCGTACCCTCTGGGCAGCGGGGGCGCAGCTCCCCACGCGCCATGCCGCGACGGCCGCGATGCCCCAGCCGATGAACGACCGGCTGCACGTTAACGCAATCGACGCGGAGGTTCGGACCGCGTTGCAGATGTTCCGCACCAGGGACGAGAGCGCGCTTGCCGACGCCAGCGCCGATTGCCAGCGCCGCTTCCGCGACGATCCGGGGACGGCGATGCTCGACCGCTGCGCCGCGTTCGACGACGCCGTGGTGGGCCTCGAGGACCGGGACCCGATCCGCGACGAAGGACCGTTCGCGCCGCTGGCCGTCACCGGGCGGCAGTGGAGCGCCGCATCGTCGCTGTCCGATGACGACATCGCCATCGACGAGCGGCTCGATCAGATCCGTCTTCGAGTCGAATTGTCGCTTGCGCCGCCAGCTCCGCCGCCCGCCACGGCGAACGGCGATTAATGCTGGGCCGAGGTGAGGGCCGGGCCGCCGGTCGAGGGATTTGACGGGGTCGCCCCGGCCGCGGGCTTTCCGAGCGGCTGCTCTTTCGTCCCCACCGTCGCCGAGGAAAGCGCGTATTTGAGGTTGTCCGAGGATTCGAACTTCTTCGTATAATCTTCGGTCGAGACGTCGTCGGACGCCTTGCGCGCGACGAGGTTGAAGCGGACGGCAATGCGCTTGTCGCCGCGCATCGAGGGCGCGAGCTTCAGCGGTTCGGCGCCGGGAATGTCCTTTATAGCCTGCGCGACTTGGCTCAGCGCGGTCGCCGGAGTCACATGCGGCGCGGCCAGCGCGGCGGTGCGAAGCGCCGCGGCACTCGGCTCGTGTCCCGCATAAGCCTGGGCGAAGCCCGCCGGCTGGCCCCAGCTTCCCGGCCAGCGATAGAAGATGTGCGCGCCGACGATCGCGTCCTTGGCCATGCTCGAGGCCCAGGTCGGGACGACATAGTCGGCGTGATAATGCGTCGCCCAGCCGACCGGCGCATAGACGGCGCCGGAGAGCGCGTCCTCCGCGACCTTATAGGCGCGGCGCCAGCCCTCGGCGTCGGGGGCACGGGTCAGCGACCCGTCGCAGGTAAAGGTGAACTGGCAACCCGTCGGTCGAGTCGAGCCCTGATAGACCACTCCGCAGACGCTGTTCGGGAAGGCCGGATGGCGGACGCGGTTGAGGACGACCTGAGCGACCGCGCGCTCGCCGTCGGTGTCCTGGTTGCCTGCCTCGTAGTAAACCGCGCTGGCAAGGCAATCGAGCGCCTGGGTCCGGACCGCTCCGTTGCCCTTGAAGACGAATGGATTCGCCGCCGGATTCGGGCCGCTCGCGACCGGGATTTCGGCGTTGATCTTGAGCGCTTGGCTCGGCGCGACCTGCTGATAGGTCATCGGCGGCGGGGCAGGGGGCGCGGCCTGCGCCGTCGACGTTGCCGGATTAGGCACCGTAATGCTTCCGAGCGCCACCGCGGCGACGAAGCCGAGCACGCCGATCCCGATCGCCTCGCGCGGATAGGCGCGGACGAGCGCGCGCGTTCGCTCCCGCACGCGGAACGCGGTCTTGCGCAGGCCGTCGAGCGGCCGGGAAAGGATCAGCGCCTGAGTCATTCGATAGTGATATAGCTACCTAATACAGCTGTTTCAATCTTGCGAGGGCGCTCGGAACGATCCGGTCTGCGCCCATCTCACCAAAGGTTTCAAGGGGATAACCCACGCCACTCCCATGAATAGAGAATAGGGCGCCTGGATAAGCACAGGCCATTGGCCGACGAGCGGCGCCAGGCTTGCGACGAACGCCGCCCAGAGGGCGATCAGCGCGGAAATCAGCGCGATTCCGACGAGCTTTCGGGGCGAGGGTTCGATCATGGGCGCGACCTACATCCACCGGCGAAGCCCGGCAATGATGCCGGCGCGCACATACCAACGCCGTTGAGGAGACGAGACGGAACGTGCATCGCCTCGGTCGAAGTCGATGGAGGCATGGATGCTCGCGCCAGCCGCTGTCGCTATCCTGCGGGTATTCGTCTGGCGAACAATGGAGGGGATTATGCGGGGTGTGGGACGTTTGTGCGTGGCTGTGGCGTTGGGGATTTTCGCGTCGCCCCTGGCGGCACAGCAAAGCCCGGCGGGCCAGCCGTCCCCCTCGACGCAGCAGAGCACGCCCGATCAGGCCGCTCCGCCGCCGCCCGCCGCGCCCGAGCCGCCGCCTTTCCCGGCGATGCCGAGGGCGCAGCCGAGCCACCGCTGGACCACCAGCGATCGCCATGCGCCGGCCACGCATCGTCATTCGGCGCCGGCGCATCACCGAGCGACGGCGGACCACCATCGTGCGACGGCCGATCATCATCGGGGTAAGAGCGCGGCTCATGAGCGCAAGCATGCGTCGAAGCCGGCGGTCCATCTCTCCCGAAAGACGATCCGGCAGTGCCACAAGCTGAGCTACAGTCAGATCATTCGGAACAGCAATTGCCAGGCGCTGATGAGGCAGGACCTCGAGGCCGCTCAGCGGCATCACGCCGCGACGCGTCACAAGGCGACGCATGGGCATTCCGACAAGCATCGGCGCACGGATAAGCAGCGGCACCATCAGGCGGCGAAGCGGCGGCGGAGGTAAGCGCGGCCCGCTTGTTGCCAAAAACAACAGCGTGCTTCAGTCTCGCCGGATGATCCGGGGGATTTGCGCTTTTGCGGCTTTGGCGGTGCTCGGCAGCGCGGCACCGGCGCAGGCGCCTCTCCCGTTCACGCTGAAGCAGGTCGGGCCCGGCGTTTACGCGGCGATCGACGGGCCCGAGCACAAGGCGGGCTCCAACGCCGGCTTCGTCATCGGCGACGACGGCGTGCTGGTCGTCGACAGCTTCTTCACCCTCGATGCGGCACGCGCGCTGGTCGGCCAGATTCACCGGCTGACGCCCAAGCCGATCCGCTACGTCGTCAACACCCATTATCATCTCGACCATACCGGCGGGGACCAGGCGTTGCGCGATGCCGGAGCGATCATCGTCGCTCACCGCAACGTGCGCGGCTGGGTGAGGACCGAGAACCTCCATCTGTTGGGCGGCCAGGTCACGCCCCAGTTCAAGGCGCAGATCGCCGCTTTGCCGCTGCCCGACCTCGTCACCGATAAGGACCTCATCGTCTGGCTCGGCTCGCGGAAGGTCGTGGTTCGGACCGTGCTCGGCCATACCGGCGGCGACCTCACCATCTTCGTCCCCGACGCGAAGGTGCTGTTCACCGGCGACATGCTGTGGCGGAAGATCCCGCCCAACCTGATCGACGGCTCGGTGAAAGAATGGTCGGCGACCGATGCCGATTTCGAGCAAATGCCGGATGCGGCGCAGATCGTGTACGTGCCCGGCCACGGCGACGTCGCGAACCTCGGCGACGTCAAGGATTTCCGAGCCTATCTGCTCGACCTCGAGCGGCTGGTGGCGCAGGGCCGAAAGGCGGGGCTGAAGGGCGACGCGCTGGCCAAGGAGGTGACTCCGAAGCTCAGGGCCCTTCATCCAGACTGGGCGATCAGCGACCGCGCCGCCGCCTTCGAGGTGGGCTACATGAATGACGAGCTTGCCGGAACCAAGCGCCGGCCGGTCCCGCAGCCGGATTGAGGCAGAGCGGCGTGAACGGAGAGACGCAGCACCATTATATCCTCGACAGCGCGGCGACTCTGCTCGGGGTCTCGCTGGTCATCGTCACCGCGGTTCACATCACCGGCAAGGCGTCGACGACCATCGCCGATGAGCTCGCCTTCGCCGCCGCGCTCGTGTTTCTCGGCAGTTGCGGCGGTTCGCACTTGGCGATCATCAAGTCGCAGGACCGGTTCGAGCGAATCGCCGACCGGCTCTTTGCGCTCGGCCTGCTGCTGTTGTTCGGAAGCGTGTTGAGCTTCTGGTTCTGACGACGGCGCGGCGGTGGCGCTGAACCGCTCGCGGGCCCGCTGACTAGCTGCAGATGGTCGGAGTCGAGGGGCCGGAAGCGGCCGAATAGCAATTGCCCTCGGCCGCGTCGGCGCGGTTCTCGCCACGCAGCGCGACGAACGCGGCGGCGCTGGCCGCGACGATGATCAGAAATGCGATCGCCTTCACACGCATGGCCAATTCCCTGTGCGATCCCTTGCCGGTCGCTAGGAATTGCCGATAACATTCAACTATCGGTAAATGAAGGAGACTTTTTGCTCCGTCGGAGTGCGAGACAGCGTTCGATGCAGGCATGTGGCTTTCGCGCCACGGCATTGCGTTCACGCGATCAGCGGCGGCTGAACAGCTCCAGCCGCTCGGGCGAAGCGAAGCCGTCGAGCGGGACGTCCCAGTCGTCGGCGGGGATCGTCTCCGTCACCCGCTGCATCGCCCAGCCGACCCCGATCAGCCGAGCGCCCATTTTCTTGAGGCGCACCAGTGCCCGGTCGTAATGGCCCTTGCCGCGGCCGAGGCGGGTGCCGCTTCCGTCGATTGCGATGAGTGGAACGAGCACCAGGTCCGGCACCACGGCCGGGTGGCGCCTCGCCGGCTGCATGATCCCGAACGGGCCGGGCTCGAGCGGGTCGCCGGCGAGGAAGCGGAACGGCTTGGCGGGATTGGAAAAGCAGGGGAAGGCGGCGATCGCGCCCACCGCGCGCGCTTCTTCCATTGCGAGAAGCGGGCTGATCTCGGAGCCGAGCGGATGATAGCCGGCGACCACCGAAACGCCGGCGAACAGCGACGTGAGGTTCTGCGCGAGCTTCTGCTCGAGCCGCGCTCGGTCCGCGTCCGAGAGAGTCCGAACGAACGCCTTGCGCGCGTCGAGCGCGGCGCGGCGAAGCGACTCCTTCGACAGCGGCTCCATTTCAGGCCGCGGCTGCGAGGGATCGAAAGGGGGTGACGGGACCACCATGGCCGTTTGCCCTAAAATCCTCTGACGCCAAAACGTCAGGTGGGCACCGATTGCTCCGGACCTGGATCCGGCGCAGGGTCAGCTCCCAAGTGGATTGAATCGCCTCAGGGATTTTCCGAAGGCTCGCACCGGGTAGTACCGTCCATCGTCATTTAGGGATTTGCGGTCTCGTCCTCAAGCTCCGCGGCGAGCATTTCGAGCCGATTGGCGAGCGCTTCGGCGCGCTCGACCAGCGCCGGGTCGGGCGCAGCCGGTTCCGGGGCGGCCGCAATCTCGGGATTCTTGTCGATCAGCTGGTCGGCGAGAAGCAGCGAAGCGAACAGGAACTGGCGCGCTTCGGACAATGTCCCGAGCCCCGCGAGCGCCTCGCGGCTCTTGCCGTCGACGAGCCGTGCGGCGGCGCGGAGATTCTCCTCCTCGCCCTGGCGGCAGGCGACCTGGTAGGTTCGCCCGGCGATGTTGAGGTCGATCAGCTCGGCCATGAGGTCCCAAACCTACTACCAACGAGAGCCGTGACATGGCTCCTGCCGGATGCTGCGCTAGGAGAAGTGTGAAGAGCGGGCCTGAAGGCCCGGTCGAGCGCTTCGACGATGACGAAACCCAGCA
>DASUIE010000221.1:0-12115 GCA_036273175.1 Allostellaceae bacterium | reverse complement strand
GGCGTCTTCATCCCCGGCACCATGCCCGAGGCCGCCCGGCCGCCGCAATCTGCTAAAACGCCGCCGGTGCGACGACCGCTTGCCCGACCCACCCTTCCCCGCAAGCCCGCAAGCGGGGAGAGGGCGACTATGCCTTCAGGTATTTGTCGAACCAGTCGAGGGTGCGCTGCCAGGCTTCCTTGGCCGCGGCTTCGTCGTAGCGCGGGGTCGTGTCGTTGTGGAAGCCGTGGTTGGCGCCCTTGTAGACATGGCCCTCGTGCACGACCTTCGCCTCGGTCAGCGCCGCGTCGAAGGCCGGCCAGCCATCGGTGACGCGCTTGTCGAGCTCGCCGTATTGGGCGTTGATCGGGGCCTTGATCTTGGCGGCGTCGGCGGCGGTCGGCTGGGTACCGTAGAACGGAACCCCGGCGGCGAGGTCCGGACCCATCCGCACCGCAAGCTGGTTGACGACGGTGCCGCCAAAGCAGAACCCGACCGCGCCGAGCTTGCCGGTCCCGTCCGGCCGCGCCTTGAGCCACGTCGCCGCGGCGGCAAAATCCTCGGTGATCTTGCCGCGGTCGAGCTTGCCGAAGAGCACGGCGGCCTTTTCGTCGTCGCCGGGATAGCCGCCGAGCGAGGTCAGCCCGTCGCCGGCGAAGGCGATGTAGCCGGCCACCGCGAGCCGCCGCGCCACATCCTCGATATAGGGGTTGAGGCCGCGGTTCTCGTGGACGACGAGCACCGCCGGCAGCTTCTCCGCGCTCGCCGGTCGGACGAGGTAGCCCTTGATGCTGCCATTGCCCTGCGGCGACGGCACGGTCGCGGTCTCGGACTTGATCCGCTTGTCGTCGGGCTGGACCTGGATCGCCCACGCGTAGTTCGGACGCAGCATCTCGAAGAGCGCCGCCGCGGTCACCCCGCCGACCGCGAATTTCTCCGCGCCCAGCAGAAAGGCGCGGCGGTCCATCCGGCCATGCACGTAGCCGTCGAAGAGGTTCAGCAGACCCTGCGGGAATTCCGATGCCTTCCTGCGTTCCATGGGCGGTCCTCCGGTGCGTGACGTCGGTCCTCTCTACCCTCCTTTGCGCCGGGCGCGAGTTCACATTTGCGCTAGCGATCCTCGACTCGCGCGGCGAGACGCAAGGCGGTGATCGCCGCGATCTCGGCGAGCGCGGTCGCATACTCGGCGGCCGGATCGCCGGCGAGGCGGCGCTCGAAGGCGGCGAGGATCGAGGCGCGGTCGTGGCGCGCGGCGCAGAGGATGAACGGAAAGCCGAAGCGCGCGCGGTAAAGCCGGTTCCATTCGGCGAGGCGGGCCGCTTCCTCGGGCGACAGCGCGCCGAGCCCGGCCCCCGCCTGCTCCCGCGCCGAGGCGTCGGTCGCGACCCGGCCGCCCAGATCGGGATGGCCGTTGAGAAAGGCGAGGAGCCGCTCGCGCCCTGCTCCATCGAGCACTGCCAGCATCGCCCGGTGGAGCGCGGCGATGCTGGCGAAGGGCCGGGCCGGGTACGTGCCCTCGGCGACCCACGGCGCGTGCTCGAAGATGTCGCCGAGCGCCCCGACGAATTCGCGCCGGCCCATTGCGTTGAGCGCGGCCAGCGCCACCATCACACGCCCCGGAACTGGCCCTTGCGCTTTTCCATGAAGGCGCGCCGCGCCTCCTTGGCGTCCTCGGAGTTCTGCAGAATGCCGCCGGCGTTCGAGGTCAGCACCATCGTGTTTTCGAGCGTCGTGTCGAGCGCGGTACGCATGATCCGCTTGCTGACCCACTGCACCAGCGGCGGGATCGCCATCATCCGCGCGCAAAGCTCGCGCGTCGTCTCCTCGAGCTTTTCGGACTCGACGAGGTGGTTGAGCACGCCCCAGCGATAGGCCGTATCGGCATCCATCTGGCCGGTATAGGCAAACTCCAGCGCGCGGCCGAGCCCGACCATCTTGGGCAGGTAGTACGACCCGCCGTTCTCGATGATTTGCCCGGCATTGTGGTAGCCGATAAACCGCGTCTTCTCGCAGCCGACGCGGATATCGCAGTGTAGCGCCATGTCCATCCCCGAGCCGACCGCCGGGCCGTTGACCATCGCGATCGTCGGCTTGCGGATCAGCGAGATGTCGCGGTGCAGGTCGGTAAAGCCGTGGAAGAAATGCTGGCGCGCGGCGTCCGGCCCCTCATGCGCGCCGCGATTGCCGGGGAAATTCTCGCCGGTGATATCGGCCCCGGCGCGCGAGCCGAGATTGGCGCCGGAGCAGAAGCCGCGCCCGACCCCGGTCAGCACGATCACACGGACATTCGGGTCGTCGTCACCGGCGCGCATGTACTCGCCGACCTTGGCGACGGTGCCGTTTTCCTCGGAGGTGCCGACGAGGGCGTTCATCCGGTCGGGCCGGTTGAACTTGATCCACAGGATGCCGCTCTCCTCGGGCTCGTAAAGCAGGTAGTCGACCAGCCGCGGTCCCATCGCACGATCTCCTCTTGTTGCCCTCGCTCGCCGAAGGCTAGATGATGGCCTCAGGTTCAGCTCGAATTAGGGGAGGCAAGTATGGCCTACGAAGGCATGATTGCGGAGACCATCAGGATCGTCGGCCACAATGGCGACCCGGTCTCGGCCTATACCGCGCGGCCGACGGGCCCCGGCCCGTTCCCGGGCATGGTCCTCATTCACCATATGCCCGGCTGGGACGAATGGTACCGCGAGTGCACCCGCCGCTTCGCCCATCACGGCTACGCGACGATCAGCCATAACCTTTACGAGCGGTTCGGCGAGGGCAAGGCCGACGACGTCGCCGCGAAGGCGCGCGCCGCCGGCGGCGTTTCCGACGACCAGATGGTCGGCGACACCGAGGCCGCGGTTCAATGGCTGCGCCGCCAGCCGTGGCACAATGGCAAGGTCGGGCTGTTCGGCACCTGCTCGGGCGGGCGCCAGACCTTCCTCTTCGCCTGCCGGCAGAAGAGCATCGACTGCGCGATCGAGCTGTGGGGCGGCCGCGTGGTGCAGGACGAGCTGACCGAGAAGCAGCCGGTCTCGCCGAACACCCTGACCGCCGGGCTGTCATGCCCGCTCCTCGGCCTGTTCGGCAACGAGGACCGCGCGCCAACGCCGGAGCAGGTCGACCAGCACGAGGCCGAGCTGAAGAAGGCGGGCAAGAACTACGAGTTCCACCGCTATGACGGGGCCGGCCACGGCTTCTTCTATTACGACCGCCCGGCCTACCGGATCGAGCAGGCGCTCGACGGCTGGCAGAAGGTATGGGCGTTCTGCGGGAAGCACCTCTCGAAGTAACGCTGGCATGTGCACGTCGATCGTCGAGATCGTCGAGGCGAGCGGCGCCGGCAAGACGGGTGACGGGTGGATCGATCTGACACACGCCGTGGTGTCGTACGACCACCCGCACCACGCCCTGCTGGAAGAGGTGATCGCCATCGACTTCGTCAACGCCGCGCTCCCGCCCGGCGCGCGGGTCGCGGTCGAGCTGACGCTCGAAACGGCGAAGCGGCTGAGCGCCGCCCTCGCGAAGGCGATCGCCGAAGCCGAGATCGAGGAAGGCGCGCGTCACCGCGGATAAGGGCGGAGCGGATGGGAATCGTCGACGCGCAAATCCACACCTGGGGCCAGGGGCTGCCGAGCAACCAGTCGCATATCCAGGTGACGCATTTCACCCCGGCGGAGGCGGTCGCGCTGATGGATGCGGGCGGGGTCGACGCCGCGGTGATCCATCCGCCGGGCTGGGACCCGAGCTCGACCGAGATGGCGTTCAAGGCGGTCGCGGATTATCCCGGCCGTTTCGCGATCATGGGGGCGGTGCCGCTCGACAAGCCGGATTCGCGCGAGCGGATCGCCGGCTGGCGCCAGCAGAAGGGGATGCTCGGGCTGCGCTACGGGTTTCTGCACGACCCGGCGAAGCAGCGCCTCGCCGACGGCGAGTACGAGTGGCTGTTTGCCGAGGCCGAAAAGGCCGGGGTGCCAGTCGCGACGCTGGCGACGGATTCTCTCGAAGTGCTCGGCAAGATCGCCGAGCGGCATCCGGGGCTCAAGCTGACGATCGACCATCTCGGCGGGCGCGGCGGGCTGACGACGCTTAAGGACGAGGCGGCGATGACCCACATCCCGCGCCTCCTGGCGCTGGCGAAGCTGCCGAATGTCGCCGTGAAGGCCACGGGCGCACCGGGGTATTCGGCCGAGGCCTACCCGTACCCGAAGATGCAGGGCTATCTGCGCCAGATTTTCGACGCGTTCGGGCCGCACCGGGTGTTCTGGGGCACCGACATCACCAAGATGCCGTGCTCGTGGAAACAGTGCGTGACGATGTTCACCGAGGAATTGCCCTGGCTCTCCAAGGCCGACAAGCGGCTCGTCATGGGCGAGGCGATCTGCGCCTGGTGGGGCTGGGACCGGAAACAGGGAAGCGCGAGATGAAGAACACGAAGGGGAAGAAGGTCGCGGTCGTCATCGGCGCGACATCGAAGTGGCAGGCCGACGGCAAGATGACCAACATGCTGCACGGTCACGATATCGATCCCAACGTCGTGCCGGTCGGCGTGCAATGGGGCGTCGGCGGCGCGGTCGCGCAGAAATTCGCCGGCGAAGGCTTCTTCACCGTGGTGACGAGCCGCAGCGAAAGCAACGCGGCGGGCCTTTTGGGCGCGATCCGCGACCAGGGCAACGAGGGGATGATCGTCGAGCTCGACCTGTCGTCGCAGGACTCGATCTCCAACGCGTTCAAGACCATCCGCGCCGAGGCCGGCGAGCCCGACGCGGTGATCTACAACGCCGGCTATTCGGACGGCCGCGAGCTGGGGCCCGACAAAGAGCTGCTCGAATACGTGCCGGTGTCGATCCTCGACACCGCGATCCATGTCGCCATCCGCGGTCCGTTCCTCGTCGCGCAGGAGGTGCTGCCAGCGATGCGCAAGAAGGGCGAGGGCTCGTTCTTTTTCTCGAACAATTCGAGCTCGCTGCGCGGCCGCAAGCGCTACACCGGGTCGTCGCTCTACTACCCGCGGGTAATGATGCGCACGCTGGCGCAGGTGCTGACCGAGGAATATTCCGAGCTCGGCGTGCATGTCGCCAATGTCATCATCGACGGCACGATCGACTCGCCGGGCACGCGCGCGCTGCCGCGCAACGCCAATCGCGGCGCCGAGATCATCAACGCGACCAAGATCGCCGAGGCGTTCTGGTACCTGCACACGCAGGACAAGACGTGCTGGAGCCACGAAATCCAGCTGACGCCGAACCCGAACAAGCCGAGCTACTGACATGACGGTGACGATCCGCCAGATCGGCCCGTGCTTTGCCGGCGAGGTCGAGGGGATCGACATGCGCCGGGCGCTGACCGCGGACGAGGTCGCGGCGATCCATGCCGGGATGGACCGCCACGCGGTGCTGGTGTTCCACGGCCAGGACATCGACGACGATCGGCAGCTCGCCTTCACCCGCAGCCTCGGCGAGATCGAGCTGGCGCTCAATACCGGGCTGCGCGCGGAGAGCGAGTACCGGCTGCCGACCACCTTTGCCGATGTATCCAACCTCGACCAGCACAACCGGCCGATGGCGCGCGACGACCGCCGCCGTCTGTTCTCGATCGGCAACCGGCTGTGGCACTCCGACAGCTCGTTCAAGGCGGTGCCGGCGAAGTATTCGCTCCTGCACGCGCGCAGCATCCCGTCGAAGGGCGGCAACACCGAGTTCGCCGATATGCGCGCGGCCTGGGACGCGCTCGACGGCGAGACCAAGGCTCAGTGCGAAGGCCTCGTCTGCGAGCACAGCCAAATCTATTCGCGCCAGCAGATCGGGTTTTTCGACCTGACCGACGACGAGCGCGAGCGCTTTCGTCCGGTGCGGCAGGTGCTGGTGCGGACGCATCCGGTGACCGGGCGCAAGTCGCTGTACCTGGCTTCGCATGCCGGCGCGATCGTCGGCTGGCCGATCCCCGAGGCCCGCGCCTTTCTGCGCGACCTGATCGAGCACGCGACGCAGCGCGAGTTCGTCTACAGCCACAAATGGGCGGTCGGCGATTTGGTGATGTGGGACAACCGCCAGACGATGCATCGCGGCCGCCCGTTTCCGGCGCATGAGCCGCGCGACGTGCGCCGCACCACCCTCGCCGGCGACGCCCCGACCGTCGCGCAGCAGGACGAGGCGGCCTGACTACGCGGCCCTGGTGACGCCGGAATCGTCCTCGACCGGCAGCGGATACCAGTTGCGCGAGACGACCCAGTCCGGGCGCGGGTTGGGGCCGAGCGCGGGCTTGTTGGCGACCGCGTTGCACGACACATAGATGTGCCAGCGATCCTCGGCCGAGAGGTTGTGGCCCGAGGCGTGCAGCACGTTGCAGTGAAAGAGCGCCGCGGTGCCGGCGCGCCCGGTGACCGCGACCGGCGGCGGCGAATTGCGCTGGATCTCGATCATCCGCTCCTTCGGGATGACCCAGAGCTTGTAGCCGGTCGAACCGTCGATCACCGATTCCTGCAAGCCCAATTTGTGGCTGCCGGGGATGATGTAAAGCCCGCCGCTGAACTCGGTGGTGTCGTTGAGCATGACGTTGAACGTCGCCATGTTCGGCGTCGGGCAGCCGTCCTTGCTCCACGAATTGTAGTCCTGGTGCCACATCCAGATCGTGCCCTCGATCGCCGGCTTGGCGTTGATCTTGGTGTGGTAGACATAGGTCTCGCCGGTGCCGAGCACCTGCTGCACCGGCCGCAGCACCCGTGGCGTGCGCACCAGCGCGCGGAACGGCGCCGAGCGCGTGGCGCCGTCCTCCTCGTGGACACGGAAGATGCTCTTCACCCCGCCGGTATGCTCGCGCACGACCTCCTCGGTGTTCAGCACCGAGAGCCGCGCCACCTCCTGGCGCAGCACCGCGACCTCGGCCGGGCCGAACAGATCGGGGAAGATCAGGAAGCCGTCGCGCTCGAACTGCGCGAGCTGGGCCGGGGTCAGCTCCATCTCAGCCCCACTTGGCCTGGCTGCCGACCGCGGTGATCGTGATGTGGCCCATCGTCGAATCGGCCTTGGCGCCGTGCCAGTGCCGCTCGCCGGCCTTGATGTGGACGACATCGCCGACATTGATCTCCTGCGGCGTGCCGCCCTCGACCGCGACCATGCCGGAGCCGGCGGTCACGACGAGGATCTGGTCGCAATTATGGGTGTGCCAGCCGGTCGTGCAGCCCTGGCTGAAATTGACGACGCTGCAATTGTAGTTGGGCGAGCCGCCGGCCTCGATGATGGTCTGGCGCGAGCGGGCGACCGGTCCGGTCCAGCCCTCGATGCGGTCGGCGCCCTCGACGGGGACGTCGGGGATGTTGCGAAGCGTGACGACCTTCATGCGAATTCCTCCGTAGATTGCGAGTCCACGCAATCACGGATCGCCGCCGCGCACAACCGGGTCTAGACTGCCGTCGATAAATCAGCGCCACGGGAGTACGCCATGAAATTCCTGAGCGACGAGCAGTTGAACGGATTGCTGCCGGCGGAGATTGCGGCCTTCCCCTCGCCGGTTCCGACCCAGATCGTCTCCAGCGACGAGTACGCTCCGACCCCGCAGACCGCGCAGCAGCGCGAGGTCGAGGCGCGGCTGATCGAGATGAGCGACCGGCTCGCCAAACGCCAGGGCCTGTCGCGGCGCCGGTTTTTCCAGACCGCCTCGGGCATGGCGGCCTCGTTCCTGGCGATGAACCAGGTCTACGGCAACATCTTCGGCGTGACCGAGGCCGAGGCGGCGACCCCGGAACTCGCCAACCAGCTCGCGGCGGCGCAATCGGGCCAGTTCATCTTCGACGGCCACACCCATTTCCTGCGCGACGACACGCGGCTCAGCAATTTCGTCAAGGGCCGCGAGGCGGTCGGCAAATGGGGCTGGAACAAGGAGCTGTCCGAACGCGAACAGACCATCGACGATCTGAAGTTCGGCAACTACGTCAAAGAACTCTACATGGACAGCGACACCAAGGTGACGATCCTGTCCAACTCGCCGTCGGTCGACCCGCGGGACTGGTTCATTCCCAACGACCAGGTGTTCAAGACCCGCGCCGAGGTCAACGAAAAGGCCGGCGCCAAGCGGATGCTGGCGCATTTCACCTTTACCCCGGGCTGGGACGGCTGGCTCGACAAGGTCGACGAGGCGATCGAGAAGTACAAGCCCGATTCATGGAAGGGCTACACGGTCGGCGACAACACCCATAAGGAAAAAGACGGCCATCCCTGGCACGCCGACGACGAAAAGCTGATGTACCCGTTCTATGAAAAGATCTCGAAGACCGGGATCAAGAACGTGTGCATCCACAAGGGCTTGTTCTCGCCGGGGACGGCGGAGAAATTCCCGCGCCTCCTGCCCTACGCCGATGTCAGCGATATCGGCAAGGCGGCGAAGGACTGGCCGCAGCTGAATTTCCTCGTCTACCACTCGGCCTATCGCTGGGTCGGCGCCAACCCGGCCGACGCGATGGCCGAGTTCGATAAGACCGGGCGCAGCAGCTGGACCAGCGACCTCGCCGAAATCCCCGAGAAATACGGCGTCCGCAACGTCTATGGCGATCTCGGCCAGATCTTTGCCTGGACCGCGGTGTCTCAGCCACGGCTGGCGGCGGCGCTGATGGGGATGCTGGTCAAGGGGCTCGGTCAGGACCGCGTCGTCTGGGGCACCGACGCGGTGTGGACCGGCGCGCCGCAATGGCAGATCGAGGGGCTGCGGCGCCTCGAAATTCCCGACGACATGCAGAAGAAATACGGCTTCAAGCCGCTCGGCCCCGGAGACGGGCCGATCAAGACCGCGATCTTCGGCGGCAACTCGCAGCGGCTCTACGATCTCGGCCAGCACGCGGAGCTCTATAACCGCGACAAGTTCGCCGAGATGAAGGCCGACTACCTGCAAAACGGCGGCGGCCGCAGCAATCTGCGCTACGGCTATGTCGTGAAACCGGCCTGAAGACCGTCACGAGACGCAGGCTGATCGGGGCGGCGCTGGCCTTCGGCGCCGCCCCGGCCCCCGCGACGACAGCCCGGGCCGAGACGCCGCCGGAGCAGCCGGTCTCGAAGCAGGCGGCGCAGTATCAGGACACGCCGAAGGGCCTCCTGAGCTGCGCTGTCTGCACGTTCTTCCGCGCGCCCGGAAGCTGCAAGATCGTCACCGGCATCGTCAGCCCGCAGGGCTGGTGCCGCTTCTTCGACATGCCGGATTGAGCTACTCCGCCGCGATCGGGACCGCGTTCCACAGCTCTGGGTGCAGCTCCTCGCGCCGGTCGGGGAAGGCGAAGGCGCAAAGCAGCGTGACGACCCCGAGCGCCGCCATCATCAGCGTCGCGCTCGCGAGGCTGCCGGTCCGCTCGTGCAGCCAGGCGACGATCGGCGCGGCGCCGGCGGCGCCGAGAAAGCCGACGAAAAAGCGGATCGAGTACATCCGCGTGCGCAGCGCCGGCGAGATATAGCGGGCGGTCATCGTCTCGTTGACGGTCACCTGGCCGAAGATCGACGCCGCGACCACCGCCGCGACCGGCACGACCAGCCAGCCCCTCGCGTAGCTGACCGCGACCAGCCCCGGCACCAGCACGGCGCTGACCGGCAGGAAGATGCGCTTCAGCGTCGTGCGGTCGATCAGCCGGCCGACCGTGAATTGCGTCGCGGCGCCGCACAGCATCGTCAGGAACGCCGCGGCCCCGACCAGCGGCAGCAAATGCGGATCGCCGCCGAGCCGCTCCTCGATCAGCTTGGGCAGCAGGATCGTGAAGGCGTTGAAGACCAGCCCGCTGACGACCGCGATCGCCAACAGGACGGTCACCGCCCGCCGCACCAAGTGGCGGGGGATGTCGGGAAAGGCCTGCGCGGCGCGCCTGGACGCGGCCTCGGGCGCCGGAAGGCGCAGCCACAGCAGGCCGAGCAGCGCGCAGACCGCGCCCGGCGCCACGAACGCCGCCCGCCAGCCGGCAAAGCCGGCGAGGATCGCCGTCACCGCCGGCGCCAGCCCGACTCCGATATTGCCGAACACGCCGTTGACGCCGATCGCCCGTCCCGGCCGGTCGCCGGCCGCGTCGACCAGCATCGCCGTGCCGACCGGGTGGTAGATCGCGGCGAAGAGCCCGGTCGCCCCGAGCGCCACCGCGAGGGTCACCGGCGAGCCGCAGAAGCCGGTCGCCACCATCGACAGGCCGGTGCCGAAAAAGAACGCGGCCATCAGCGCGGGACGCCCGACCCGCTGCGCGATCCAGCCCTGCGGCAAGGCGAACGCGCCGTACAGCACGAAGCCGCCGGTCGCCAAGGCGAGGATCGGGCCGTAGGCGTCCCCAAACGCGCCGCCCGGCACCGCCATCGCCAGCACCGCGGTCGGCAGCACCAGCAGCGAATAATGGGTAAAGGTGTGGGCGAGGTTGATAAAGACGATCTGGCGGGTATTCGGCGACATGCAATGTGCCTCGGGCTGGCCTTGTCCGGACCCGGATTGTAGAATGTCGCTATATCGACGTATGGACAAATTATGTCGCAAAAGAGACATCCCGCCGATATCGCGCGGCTGCTGCCGTTCGAGCAGGCGCCGCGGCCGATGGTGGGGTTCGCCTACGACTATCCGGCCGCGCACTACACCGGCTGGCACCAGCACCCGCGCGCCCAGCTGCTCCACGCGACGGCCGGGGTGATGCGGGTAGAGACACGCTCGGCGCTGTTTATCGTACCGCCGGGAACCGGCCTGTGGGTGCCCGCCCACACCGAGCACGTCACGCGGATGCCGGGCGGGCTGACGATGCGGGCGCTGTTTCTGCGGGAGGACGCGGCGCGAGCCGGTCCGGACGCGGTCACGGTCGTGGCGATCTCGCCGCTGCTGCGGGCGCTGATCCTCGCGGCGTGCGAGCAGTCGGTGATGTGGGACGAGGACGGGCCGGTGCGGCATGTCGTGGCGCTGGCGCTGCACGAGATCGGCCAGGCTGCGACGCGGCCGATCTCGGTGCCCGCCTGCGCCGACGCGCGGCTGCGGCGCGTCACCGGGGCGCTGCTGGCCGACCCGGCCGATCCGCGCAGCCTCGACGCCTTCGCCGAGACCGCCGGCGCCTCGGCGCGGACGCTCGCGCGGCTGTTCCGCCGCGAGACCGGCATGAGCTTTCAGGCCTGGCGCCGGCAGCTGCGCCTCACCGAGGGGCTCGCCGCGCTGGCCGAAGGAGAGACGCCGGCGCGGGTCGCCGCCACGATCGGCTACAGCAGCGGCCCGGCCTTCGGCGCTGCGTTCCGGGGCGCGTTCGGCACGACCCCGGGGCGCTCGCGGCGCCTCTCGTGACCTCGCCCAAGTATTTCGATTTGCGTGAATAATCCGCCGCCGCGGGCCGGAACGAATGTCCCGTCGCGGGGTTGACAGGATGGTCGTGGCCCGGGGCACCGTCGATGCGGATTTTGCGGACGCTGACTCGCGTCATCTTTGCCGGAATCGTTCTGTTGATCGTAGTCGGCGGCGCCGGCGCCGGGTTCGCCTTCTACCATTTCGGCCGCGATCTGCCCGACTCGAGCAAGCTCAAGGAATACGTGCCGGCGGTCGGCAGCAAGGTCTACGCCGCCGACGGCACGCTGATGGCCGATTTCGAAAGTCAGCACCGCATCTTCGTGCCGATCGGGAAGATCCCGAAGATGGTCAAGGACGCCTTTATCGCCGCCGAGGACCGCGACTTCTACGCGCATAAGGGGGTCAACCCTGCGGCGGTGCTGCGGGCCGCGGCGACCGACCTGATGCGGATGGGCCGCCACGAACGCCCGGTTGGCGCCTCGACGATCACCCAGCAGGTGGCGCGGCATTTCCTGCTGACCAACGAGGTCTCGATATCGCGCAAGATCAAGGAGATCATGCTCGCCTACCGGATCGACGGCGAGCTCTCCAAGGACCGTATTCTCGAGATCTATCTCAACGAGATCTATCTAGGCGCCGGCGCCTATGGCGTCGCCGCCGCCGCCGATACCTATTTCCAGAAGCCGCTCGACCAGCTCACACCGGCAGATGTCGCTTTCCTCGCCGCGCTGCCGAAGGCGCCAAACAATTACAACCCGGTCAAGCACCACGCGGCCGCCAAGGCGCGGCGCGACTGGGTGCTCGCCGGGATGGCCGAAACCGGCGCGATCACCAAGGCCCAGGCGAAGCAGGCGATCGCACAGCCGCTCGGCGTCCATGT
>DASUIE010000220.1:0-20429 GCA_036273175.1 Allostellaceae bacterium | reverse complement strand
CCCGCCCTTGCGCAGCACCGTGGCGCCGGGTCGCCCGGTCACGGCGAAGCCGAGCCCCATCTCGGCCGCCTCGGCGCTGTGCCCGCCGACCAGCACGGCGCCGGCCGCCTCCAGCGTCTCGGTCGCGCCCTTGAGCAGATGGAACAAATCCTGCTCGGTGATCCTCGGGTGAGCCGGCGGCAGCGTGACGATCGCCAGCGCGGTGTCGGGCAAGCCGCCCATCGCATAGATGTCGCCCAACGCGTGGTTGGCCGCGATCCGCCCGAACAGATACGGGTCGCCGACCAGCGCGCGGAAGAAATCGACCGTCTGCAACAGCGGCGGCGCGCCAGGCAGCGTGACCAGTGCGGCGTCGTCGCTCCCCGCCCCGACCGCGACCGCGTTCCCGGTCTGCGGCCCGAGCCGGGCCAGCGCGCGGCCGAGTACGTCGGCGGGGACCTTCGCCGCGCAGCCGCCGCAGCGCATCGCCTCCCCGTCCTCCGCCATCTCGGGCAAGTCCGTGTATTTGCGCATCCAGCGCCGGTCGATCCATTGCTTGAGCCGCCACAGCGCCGGCCCCGAGGCGACGAGCGGCCCGCGCGAGGCGACCGCGCTCGCGCCGCCGCTGCCGATCAGCGCGAGGCTGCGCCGCTGCAGCACCGCGCGCTTCGGCTCGCGGCCGGCGAGGACGCGGCGCAAATTGCCGGCCAGCTTGGGGCCGGCGCGCACGGCATAGACGCCGGCCTTCTCGCGCGGATGCCCCCTCATCGACGACACGTCGCCGACCGCGAAGACGCACGGATCGGCGGGCGAACGTCCGGTCTCATCGGTCTCGACAAATCCGCCCGCATCGAGCGGAAGCCCGGTCTCGGCGAGCCATCCCGCCGCCGCCGCCTCGGTCACCCACAGCGCCTCGCCGAACTCTATCGCGCCGCCGCTCGCGAGGATCAGCCGCCCGGACTCGGCCCGCACCACCGGGTCGCCGCCGACGACCCGGATGCCGGCTTCGGCGAAGAGCCGGGCGAAGCGGTGCCGCACGCCGGCATTGTGCGAGGGCAGCAGCGCGCCGCGGGTGACGAGCGTGACCTTGGCGCCGTCGAGCCGGTGCCGCGCCGACAGGGCGAGCTCGACCCCGCCCGCGCCGCCCCCGACCACCGCGAGCCGCATCCCCGGCTCGGCGCGGGCGAGCAGCGCTTCCCAGCGTTCGGCGAAGCGGTCGATCGGCTTGACCGACACCGTATGTTCGGCCGCCCCCGGCACCGCGTCGAGCCGCGGGGTCGAGCCGATATCGAGCGAGACCAGGTCGTAGCGGATCGGCGGATGGCCGCGGCACAACACACGGCGCTGGCCGCGGTCGAGCCCCGTCGCCTCGTCGTGGATCAGCCGCGCCCCGGCAAACCGCGCCAGCCGCACCAGGTCGATATGGCACTCGGCCAGGCTGTAATGCCCCGCGACATAGCCGGGCAGCATCCCCGAATACGGCGTCTCGACATCGCGGGCGATCAGCGTCAGCCGCACCCCCGGCGCTGGGCGCATGCCAAAATTCTTCAGCACATGCACATGCGCATGGCCGCCGCCGACCAGGACAAGGTCTTGCGATATCGGGGTTTCGGGCCGCATCGGCGCCACTATGCCACAACTTCGGTAGGATCGGCCGCGCTAGGATCGGCGTAACCGGATCGGGAGGAAGGAATGCAGGCCGAGATGCCTTCGGGCGGCACCTATCGCCGCGTGCCGCTGGCGCCGCATCAGCGGGTCGACCGGATCACCCCGACCGAAAGCTGCTTTGTGCTGGCGCATATGGGCGTGCCCCGCGTCGCGGCGGAAGGCTGGTCGTTCCGCGTCGAGGGGCTGGTGCGCAACCCGCTCACCGTCGACCTCGCCGCGCTCAAGGCGATGCCGCAAACCGAGATCGAGTCCTTCCACCAATGCGCCGGCGCGCCAAAGCGGGCCGACCTGCCGATGCGGCGGGTGATGAACGTCGTCTGGGGCGGGGTCAGGCTCGCCGACATCCTTTATCGCGCCGGCGTCTTGCCCGAGGCGCGGTTCATCTGGTCTTACGGGCTCGACCACGGCACCTATGACGGTCATGCGGTCGATAACTATGCGAAGGACCTGCCGCTGGCCCGGCTCGACGACAGCGTGCTGATCGCGACCGAGCTCAACGGCGCGCCGCTTCCGCCGGAGCATGGGTTTCCGGCGCGTCTGCTGGTACCCGGCTACTATGGCACCAACTCGGTCAAGTGGCTCGACCGGATCGTGCTCGCCGCGCGCCGCGCCGACGGTCCGTTCACGACCGCGCTCTACAACGACCCCACCGAACAGGGCGGCACGCGGCCGGTCTGGGCGGTGATGCCGGAATCGGCGATCGTCGCGCCGGCGCCCGATGCGCGGTTGGGCCTCGGCGAGACCGAGATTTGGGGCTGGGCCTGGGGCGCCTTGCCGATCGCCGCGGTAGAGATCAGCACCGATGGCGGGGAGAGCTGGACGCAAGCCGCGCTGGAGCCGCGCCGGCAATTCGCCTGGCAGCGCTTTTCGCTGGCGTGGCGGCCGGAGCGGTTAGGGCCGGCGGTGGTCATGGCGCGCGCCCGCGACGAGGCCGGTTCGGTGCAGCCGCCGGCCGCCGCCCGCAACGCCGTTCACGCCGTCGCAGTCGAAATCACCCCGTGAAATCGTAGCGGAAGCTGGCCTTGTGGCGCTTGATGTGCCCGGCGGTCGGGGCCGGGAAATGCGCCGGCAGGATCACCGTGCCGCTGTCGGCGTGCTCCTCGACGAGCCGGGTGCGGCTGACCCGCGAGGCGGCGGCGTCGGTGCAGGCCGCCGTCGACCATTCCGGCTTCAGGCACTGCAGCGGGTGGTGCAGCACGTCGCCGATAAACAGGCCGCGTTCCCCGCCGGATTTGGCGTGGATCACGACGTTGCCCGGGGTGTGGCCGGGATAGCCCTCGAACCACAGCCCGTCCTCGAGCGCGAAATCGTCGCCGACCAGCATCGACTGCCCGGTCTTCACGACCGGCAGGATGCTGTCGCCGAAGGCCAGCGCGTGCGCCGAGTCGGCGCCGCTGTCGTGGATGCCGCGCCAGTGCTCGAACTCTTTCCGCGCCATCACGTATTTCGCGTTGGGAAAGGTCGGTACCCACTGGCCGTCCGCGAGACGCGTGTTCCAGCCGACATGGTCCCAGTGCAGATGCGTGCACATCACATAATCGACATCCTCGGGCCTGACCCCGACCCGCGCGAGGTCGGCGATGAACGACGACCGCATGCGGTGGAATTGCGGGCGCGTCGGGCGGTCCTTGTCGTTGCCGATGCAGGCGTCGATCAGCACCGTGTGACGCCCGGTTTTGACGACAAAGCTGTGAAAGCTGAACACGAGTTTGCCGGTCGCCGGGTCGATCAGCTTCGGCCCCAGCAGCTCGCGGTTTTCCGACACCACCGCCGGGTCGAAATCGGGGAAGAATTCCTCCGGCGGGAAGAATGGGCCTTCGTAATCGGCGATGCGGGCGATGTCGAAACTGCCGATCTTGGTGGGCTGCATGGCGGTCTTTCCCTCGGTGTGACGAAGCGACTCTAGCGGAATCCGGCGAAAGGGCCTCGACAATTTCCGTTCCATATGTTCCTTAAAACTATGGAACAGACGGAACAGTTTGCCGCCCTGTGCCGCCACGCCTTCGCGCCCGAGCACGGAAGGCGGTGGAAAACGGCGGCGGCCGAGGCGCTCGCGATCGGGCGCACGACGCTCTACCGCTATCTAAGCGGCGAGGTCCCGGTTCCGGGCGATGTCCGCGCCCGGCTCGCCGCGCTGTCGCATCGCCCCCAGAACCCTTATGCCGGCACGCTTCCCGGAGAGGACAGGATGACCCCCGAACAACACATCGCCGGCGCCGCGCGTCCGTTCACCGGCAAGGAATACATCGACAGTCTCAAGGACGGCCGCGAGGTCTACATCAATGGCGAGCGCGTCAAGGACGTGACGACGCACCCGGCTTTCCGCAACTCGGTCCGCTCGCTGGCCCGGCTCTACGACGCGCTGCACGACCCGGCGCGCAAGGAGGTGCTGACCTGCGAGACCGACACGGGCTCGGGCGGTTTCACCCACAAATATTTCCGCGTCGCCCGCTCGCCCGCCGAGTTGAAGGCGCAGCAGGTGGCGATCGCCGAATGGGCGCGCCTCACCTACGGCTGGATGGGCCGCACGCCGGACTACAAGGCGGCGCTGATGAACACGCTCGGCGCCAATGCCGAGTATTACGGCCAGTTCGTCGGCAACGCCCGGGCCTGGTACAAGCGGGCGCAGGACAACGTCCTTTTCATGAACCACGCGATCGTCAACCCGCCGGTCGATCGCGGCAAGCCGACCAGCGAGGTCAAGGATGTCTACGTCACGATCGACAAGGAGACCGATGCCGGCGTGGTCGTGTCGGGGGCAAAGGTGGTCGCCACCGCGGCGGCGCTGACCCACTACAATTTCCTCGGGCAGAACGCCGCGACCGCGACCGCCGACCCGGACATGGCGATCATGTTCATCCTGCCGATGGACGCGCCCGGGGTGAAGCTGATCTGCCGCAATTCCTACGAGGAGATCGCGACCAAGCTCGGCACGCCGTTCGACTACCCGCTGTCGTCGCGCTTCGACGAGAACGACGCGATCTTCGTGCTCGATAAGGTGCTGATCCCCTGGGAAAACATCCTCGTTCACCGCGACACCGAGAAGATTCTGTCGTTCTACCCGCGCTCGGGATTTCTCAACGGGTTTTGCTTCCAGGGCTGCACCCGCTACGCGGTCAAGCTCGACTTCATCTGCGGACTGGTGGCGAAGGCACTGCGCGCGACCGGCGGCGACGAGTTCCGCGGCAACCAGGCGATGCTCGGCGAGATCGTCGCCTGGCGCGACCTGTTCTGGTCGCTCTCGGACGGGATGGCCTCGAACCCGCAGCCCTGGGTCGGCGACGCGCTCTTGCCCAATCTGCAGCCGGCGATCGCCTACCGCGTCTTCGCCCCCGACGCCTATTCGAAGATCAAGGAGATCATCGAAAAAATCGTCGCCTCGGCGCTGATTTTCCTGCCGTCATCCGCGCGCGATTTCCAGAACCCGGCGATCGACCCGCTGCTCCAGCGCTATGTCCGCGGCTCGAACGGGATCGGCTACAAGGAGCGGATCAAGATCATGAAGCTCCTGTGGGACGCGATCGGCAGCGAATTCGGCGGCCGCCACGAGCTTTACGAGCGCAACTACGCCGGCAACCACGAAGACATCCGGATTCAGGCGCTAACCGGCGCGAGGCGCAACGGCAACATGGACCGGATGGTGGGCATGGTCGACCAGTGCATGAGCGAATACGACGAGAACGGGTGGCGGGACGAGCACTGGAGGAGAGGCTAGTCTGAGGCTACATTAATTGTAGTTACATTAATGGCATGAAGACCACCTTCGATCCGTCGAAGCGGGACCGCACCCTGCGAGAGCGTCGGATCGACTTTGCGGATGCCCGGGAGGTGGTGAGGAGCGGTACGTCACCGCGGGCACGCTGCGCGAGCGCCTGGTGATCGTGGTCTGGACCCCGCGCAGCGATGACGAGGATGCCGATTGTCGGCACGTGATTTCGATGAGGAAGGCCAATGCGCGCGAACAAAGGCGTTACGGGGACTGACCTGGCGAAGCTCGATGCGCACCAGATCGCGCCAGACGAGTATGAGGACATCCCGGAGCTGGACGACGCGTTCTTCGATAGGGCCGAAGTGGCCATCGGCGACCGGGTGGTGCGCCCGGGGCGCCCGCCGCTGCCTTTCCGCAAGCGGCTCGTTTCCCTGCGCCTTGATCTCGAGGTGATCGACGGGTTCAGGGCTACCGGGCGGGGCTGGCAGTCGCGCATCAACCGCGCGCTGCGCACCCATCTCGGGCTTGAGGACGAGCCCGCCGCCTAGGCAGGCGGCCGCGACACGGCCGAGGGGTCAGTCCGCGTAGTAATGGCTCTCCAATAACAGACACCCGCCGTTCGATTTGAATGGCCCGTGTGCCGCGCCCGGCGGGCGGCAGGCATAGGTGCCGGCGGTGTAGTTCTCGCCGCCGTCGCCCTGGGCGTCGTTCCCGACCGTCAAGTCGCCCGAGACGAGATACACCTCCTCCCAGTAATCGTGGACGAAGGGCGCGGTCGTGTGGATGCCCGGCTGAAACCGCAGCAGCCGGGTACGGCTGCCGTTCTTGGCCTTTTCGTCGAGCGTGCCGGCGAGGGTCTTCTGCTCGATCCCCCGCGGATATCCTTCCGGCGTCTCCCACCCTTGGCTCATATCGAGGCGGTGGAATTCGAGATGCGGCTTCATCGGGTTCATCGCCTGCTCCTCTGTGCCGGGCCGAAACCCTCTGATACAACAACCCCACGCCGCGCGAGAGGAAAACCGGAAATGGACGCCTGGTTTCACTGCGAGAACCCGTACCCCTTCGTCCCCGACGAGGTGCTGAGCGCCAGCGACTCGGTCCGCGCGAGCCTGCCCAACCGCTATTGCGATCCCCAGGTCGCGGCGCGGCTCTTTCAGGAAACGCTCGACGAATACCTGCTCTGCGACGAATTGGGCCTCAACATCACCTCGAGCGAGCATCACGCCGGCATCAACTGCCTCTACGGCGCGAGCCCCGTGATCCTCGGCATCGTCGCGCGCCAGACCAAGAACATCCGCCTCCTGTCGATGGGCACGCTGATCACGGTGCGCGACGACCCGGTGCGCGCCGCCGAGGAATATGCGACCGCCGACGTCATCTCGCGCGGGCGGCTGGAGATCGGCTTCGTCAAGTCCGGCGGCACCGAGATGGCCTCGGGCAACGCCAACCCGATCGGCATCCGCGAGCGGTTCTGGGAGGCGATCGACCTGATCGACAAGACCCTGACCACGCATGACGGGCCGTTCTCGTGGGAGGGCAAGCACTTCACCCACCGCCACGTCAATATCTGGCCGCGCCCCTACCAGCAGCCGCACCCGCCGATGTGGGCGGCAACCTCGGACCCGATCGACACCGCCGAATTGGGCCGCCGCGGCATGGTCAACATCATGGTCATGCGCGGCGTCGATGTGACCAAGGCGGCCTGGGGGAGTTACCGCCAGGCCCGGGCCGAGGCGGGACTGCCCAAGGCGACGACCGACCGTTTCGGCTACTCGGCCTTCATCTATGTCGGCGACACCGACGAGGAAGGGGTGCGGGTCGGCTCGAAGCTCTTATGGTTCGTCAACACCAGCATGAAATCCGCGCCGCAATACAACAAGTTCCTGCCCGGCACGACGCCGCCCGAGCTGGCGCCCCAGCTCTACCGCGACCCGAGCGCCGGAGGCAGCCTCGGCCGGCCCGGGCGCAACTCGCCGCTCAACCGCGCCGGGGTCACCGCCGAGATGGCGATGGCCGGCGGGCGCATGTATGCCGGCAACCCGGACACGGTCTACAAGCAGATCATGGATTTCTACGAAAAGGTCGGCGGGTTCGGGCAGCTCATCATGGTCGGCAAGACCGGGTTCATCACCCACGACGAGGCGGTAAAGAACATCACCCTGTTCTCGAAGGAGGTCCTGCCGCGCCTGCGCGAGATCAAGCCGATGGTCGTGGAATAGGGGAGGGCGCTCATGGAGATCGGCATCCATCTGCCGCAGATCGGCCGCAAGGCCGGGCCGGAGGGCATGCGCCGCGCGGCGATCCAGGCCGAGGAGCTGGGCTACGCCGATGTCTGGACCAGCGAGCACATCATCACCCCGCAGGGCGCGCCGTACCCGCCGTCGCCGGTGTTCTACGACCCCGTCCTGAGCCTCACCTGGGCCGCCGCCTATACCAGGCGGGTACGGCTCGGCACCAGCGTGCTGGTGCTGCCGATGCGGCACCCGCTGCCGCTCGCCAAGGAGCTGGCGACGTTGCAGAACCTGTCGGGCGGGCGGCTGATCCTCGGCGCCGGGGTCGGCTGGCTGGAAGCCGAGTTCGCCGCGCTCGGCGTGCCGTTCCGCGAGCGCGGCCGGCGCATGGACGAGGGCATCGCGATGATGAAGGCGGTGTGGAGCGACGACCCGGTCAGCTTCGACGCCCGGTACATCCCGGCGGTCATCGACACGATGCGGATGATGCCGAAGCCGGAAAAGCCGATCCCGATCTGGATCGGCGGTTCGTCCGAGCCGGCCATCGAGCGGGCGCTCGGGCTCGACGGCTGGCACGGCTCGCGCACCTCGCCGGAGGAGGCGGGGCCGATCGTCGAGCGGCTGCGCGCCGCGCGGCCCGATCCCGGCTTCGCCGTGTCGCTGCGCGCGTCGTGGGACGGCAAGGATGACGGCGTGCTGCGGGCGCGGCTCGACGGCTACGCCGCCGCCGGGGTCGGACATGTGCTGATCGAACCGTTCGACCGCGAGCTCGAGGACTGGCTCCGCTCGGTCGAGCGCATCGCCAAGGCCGGCGCGGGGTATCTCGCATGAAGCTGTCGATCACGCTCAGGCTGTCGAGCGAGGCGGGGGTCGATATGGGCCTCGTCTGGGAGGCGGAAAAGCTCGGCTACGAGGCGGTATGGGCCGGCGAGGCCTACGGCACCGACGCGGTGACGCCCGTCGCCTGGGTGCTCGCCCGCACCAGCCGGATCAAGGCCGGCACCAGCATCATGCAGATGCCGGCGCGCACCCCGGCCTGCGCGGCGATGACGGCGATGACCTTGCAGGCGCTCTCGGGAAACCGGTTCCTCTGCGGCGTCGGGCCGTCGGGTCCGCAGGTCGTCGAGGGCTGGCACGGCGTGCCGTTCGGCAACGCGCTCGGCCGCACCCGCGAATACATCTCGATCATCCGCCAGATCGTCGCGCGCGAGGCCCCGCTCGAGCATCACGGCGAGCATTACGACATCCCGTATACCGGTCCCGGCGGCAGCGGTCTGGCGCGGCCGCTGCGCAGCATCGTCCATGGCGACCCGAGCCTGAAAATCTACACGGCGCCAAACTCGCCGGCCGGGCTGCGCGTCGCCGGCGAGGCGGCGGATGGCGCGCTGCCGTTTTTTATGTCGCCGGAAAAGGCCGAGCTGATGCTTTCCCCGATCCGCGAGGGCCGCCTCAAGGCGGGCCGGCCCGGCGACCTCGCCGGTTTCGACCTCGCGCCCTATGTGCGGATCGCGATGGGCGAGGACCTCGCCGCCTGCCGCGACAAGCTGCGGCCCGGGCTCGCGCTTTATATCGGCGGAATGGGCGCCCGCAGCCGCAATTTCTACAACGACCTCGCCAAGCGCATGGGTTATGCCGACGCGGCGATGGCGGTGCAGGACCACTACCTCGCCGGCCGCCGCGACCGGGCGATCGCCGCCGTGCCGGACGCGTTTATCGACGAAATCTCGTTGGTGGGCACGAAGGAGCGCATCGCCGACCGCCTGCAGGCCTGGAAGGCGCTGGCGCGAACCGGCGGGATTGGTTCTCTCGTGCTCTCCGGCGCCGATGTCGAGGCGCTGCGCGTCGTCGCCGAGGCGGTCGCGTAGCCGCGCCGCCGCGGTCAGCGTAACGGCTGCAGCCGGCCGGTCACCTCGGCCAGTTGCTCGTCGCTGCAGACGTGCTTGAAGATGTAGTTGCGGATGTTGCGCGCTTCGATCTCCTGCCGCGACGGCGCCACCGGATTGAGCGCGGTGCGCGGGTCGCTCCGCGAGAACGCGGCGAGCGCCGCGTAGATATCGTCGAGCCGCGCCTTCCGCGCCGCATCGGGCGGCTCCCCCGGCTTCGTCTCCAGCCCATCGACGAGGCGGCGCAGCTCGCTTTTCGCCGTCGCGGTCCGGTCGGATTCGAGCGGGCTGCAGCCGTGCGGCACTGGGGCCGGGATGAGCGCCGCTCCCAACGGCGGGAGCCTGCGCCCGACCGGCGGACGCGGCGGCGGAGGCGGTGGAGACAGGGCCGGAGGCGGCGCGGGCGGCAGCGGCGGGGCCGCCTGAATCGGGGCGGGCGATCCGCCGGTGGCCGCCGGCGGGGTAGGGGTGACGACGATGTCGCCCCTCTCGTTGATTCCGGTCTTGTTCAGCACCTTGGTGATCGTCGCCTCGATCGTCAGCGGCGCGCAATATTGAATATAGACATAGAGACGCGCCGAGGCGCTGGGCCGGTCGTCGATGCCCTGCCATTCGAGCGTCGCGTGCTCCGCCGTTTCCTGGTTGCGCAGCGACTGGCGCTGCGCCTCGACGATCGCGGTGACGGACGACGCCGGAAGCTGGTAGAGCACGGTCGAGATGGTCTGGTCGAACAGGCTGCTGGCGAGCCCGAAGGCGATGCCGGTGATACCCATCGTCTCCTGCGCGGTGCGGACCAGGCCCATGATCCCGGTCGTCGCGCTTTGCAGCGAGTTGAGGTTGGCGAGGGTGGTACGCCGCGACTTTTCGAGCACGTCGAGCGCGGCCAGGAAATCCTGGCACTGCTTGTCGATATAGGCTTCGCCCGCGAGTGTCACCTTTTTCCAGTTGGCGACGCGGGTCAGCGCGATCTCTTGCGCGGCCAGCGTATCGGCATCGGGCACGGCAGCGACCCCCGGAGCGGGCGGTACCTGCCCCGCATCGATCGCGAACTGGTACAGCAGAGGCACCGCTTTGGCGCGTTCCGCGGCGGCCGCGGCGGGGGTCATCCGCGCCGCCGGTCCGTCGAGCAGCAGGGCGCCGTTATCGGTGAACCGGGCCCCAAACCCGCCGGGGCTCGAACCGCACGCGCAGAGGCCAAGAAGGGCGAGTGAGAGAACCGCGGTGGCCGAGCCTACTGCGCGCATCGCGAACGTCCTTCAGCCAGTTGAGCTTCCGCTCTCTCACCCATCGCTGTCGCTAAGTCACTTGAAATGAAAGGAATAGATGACGGTATCAAGACTTCGAAAAATACAACTCTCCCTAGTTCAAAAAATATTTGTGGTCTAGAATCAATCCACCTAACTCTACGAGGCTCCGATCCTGGAAAGCGCATTGTCTGAAGAATGATACCGAGATAGGATAGCCAGGCAACCGATAATTTAAAAAGGCGTGGCCTCGTTAGGCGAAAGTTTTCCGATCTTTAGACAATCCTTGCGGGAGGTGCGATGAGCGAATTCGCCGCCATGGTTCCCCGGCCCGACCCGGCGACGGTCAACCAGGACCTGTCCTCCGCCCAAGACACGACAATGATCGCCGAGCTCGGCGCACCGAGCCTCGGGCTGACCGCGGAGCAATGCCGCGACCACTTGGCCAGCGACACGGTCAGGGCGCTGCTCGAAACGCGCTCTTTCGGGCGATTCGAGGTGACGGGGATCGCCCCTGCGCTCGACAGCCTGGAGGGGGTCATGGACGCGGTGCGGGTGCGGAACCCGACGCTGTTCGACGCGATCGGCACCGCCGGGATGCTCTGCGTCAGGCTGCGCCGCCCGACTTCGGGGGTGCCGTCCACCCGGCCGTCGAACCATGCCTGGGGCACCGCCATCGACATCGCCATCGACGGTGCCGCCGATACGGTGCCTGACGGTCGGGTGCAGCGGGGGATCCTGGAGCTGATTCCGCTGTTCAACGCGGCCGGGTGGTTTTGGGGTGGCGGGTTTTCGGCCGCCGACGACACCCATTTCGAGGTCGCCGACGAGACGGTCGTCGACTGGTCCGGCGGCGGCCGGTTTCTGGTGACGCCGCCGACCCCGCCGCCGACGTCTGAGGCCGTCGCGACGCAGCCGGTGTCGGAGGCGCAGGGCCGGCAGCTCCTGATCGCCGCGATGAATGCGGCGAACCTGACCGACAACACGCTGCGGCGCGGGATTGCGGCGATTGCGGCGGTCGAAAGCGGGTTTGCGCCGAAAAGCGAGATCGGCTACGGCCACACCGCGAACGACCGTATCCGCACCGTGTTCGGCAGCCGCGTCGCCGGGCTCGATGAGGCCGAGCTGAGCCGGGTCAAGCGCAGCGACGAGGAATTTTTCAACCTGGTCTACGGCGGCGAGTTCGGCCGAAAATTTGGCAACACCGAGCCGGGCGACGGGTTCAAGTATCGCGGCCGCGGCCTGTTTCAGCTCACCCTGCGCGCCAACTACGAGCGATACGGCGGAATGATCGGGCTCGATCTCGTCGCCTCTCCTGACCAGGCGAATGACGGAGCGACCGCGGCGCGAATCGCCGTCGTCTATCTGCTCGACCGGCTGCGCGGCAGCGGCTTCGCGGCGATGAAGGCGGCGGTGGGCCACTCGACCCCCGACATCGACCAGCGCAAGGACGCCAGGTTCGCCGAGTTCACGCAAACTCGCGAATTCGACGCCGGCTGACTTGCGCGCCCGCGCCGCCGGCGGGCAAGCCGTGTTTTGGGGACTCGACGCTGCCCTCGTCCCGTCGTATCTCCGGCGCCGACAGCAAGAGGCGGCGCGAATGGCGGATTACGACTGGACCGGCGGCAACCTTCCGACCTTTGTCACGCATCTCGAATGCGGGATGACCGGCGAGCGGTACGAGGCCGACCGGCTGCACGGGTTGTCGAAGGCGGGAAAGCCGCTGCTGGTTCGCTACGACCTCGATGGAGTCCGCCGCGCCCTGCCGCGTTCGGCGCTCGCCGAGCGGCCTCAGACCTTGTGGCGCTATCGCGAGCTCTTACCGGTGCGCCGGCCGGAAAACATCGTCTCGCTCGGCGAGGTGGTGACCCCGCTGGTCTCGCTGCCAAAGCTCGCCGGGCGCGGCGGCGAGCTGCTGGTCAAGGATGAGGGCCGCCTGCCGACCGGCTCGTTCAAGGCGCGCGGCCTCGTCATGGCCGTGTCGATGGCCAAGGAGCTCGGCGTAACGTCGATGGCGATGCCGACCAACGGCAATGCCGGCGCGGCGATGGCGGCCTATTGCTCGCGCGCCGGGATCGAATCCACCGTGTTCTGCCCCGACGACACCCCCGAGGTGAATATCCGCGAGATCGCGATGCAGGGCGCGCAGGTGTTCCTGGTCGACGGGCTGATCGACGATTGCGGCCGGCTCGTGGCCGAGGGCGAGGCGGCGCTCGGCTGGTTCAACTGCTCCACGCTGCGCGAGCCGTACCGGATCGAGGGCAAAAAGACGATGGGGCTCGAACTGGCCGAGCAGCTCGGCTGGGAGGTGCCCGACATCATCTTCTACCCGACCGGCGGCGGCACCGGGCTCATCGGCATGTGGAAGGCCTTCGCCGAGCTTGAGGAGCTGGGCTGGATCGGCAAGAAGCGTCCGCGAATGGTTGCCGTTCAGGCCGCCGGATGCGCGCCGATGGTCAAGGCCTGGGAGGACGGCGCGGAGCACGCGCCGCGCTGGCAGGATGCGCATACCTTCGCCGCCGGCATCCGGGTGCCGCAGGCGGTCGGCGACTTTCTGATCCTGCGGGCGGTGCGGGAGAGCGGCGGCTTCGCGGCTGCGGTCGAGGAAGAGGCGATCGCCCGGGCGTGGCAAGAGGTCGCGGTCGAGGAGGGCTTCCTGCTCTGCCCGGAAGGCGCGGCGACCTATGCTGCCTACAAGCAGGCGGTCACCGACGGCCGGGTCGGCGCCGCCGAGCGCGCGGTGCTGTTCAACTGTGCGAGCGGGCTCAAATACCCTATGCCGAAGGCCGGCACTCGGCTAAAGCTGGGCGAGCGGATCGACTGGCAGAAAATCATCGGTGGGGCTTCGCGGTCGCAGGGGATTTGATCGGTTGGAAAGCGCGCGCATCGCGTTTTCGGTGATCCTGTCGCTTGCCGATAACGTGTTATTGTGGAGCCGCATCGCCGCAGCGGAGGTCGCCGATGGCTGAGGCCATTTGGAAGGGGTATCTGCGAATTTCCCTTGTGTCCTGCCCGGTGCGTCTGTCGCCGGCGGTAACCTCGGGGAAGCGCGTTCGGCTCGACGAGATCAATTCCCGCACCGGCAATCCGGTGACCGAGCAGTTCGTCGATGCCAAGACCGGCAATGTCGTCGCCGCGGATGCCCTTGCCAAGGGCTTCCGGACCGACGGCGGCGACTACGTCGTGCTGTCCGCGGACGAGCTGAAAGGTCTGCCCGGCCGTCCCGACAATATCCTCGACGTCGAGGAGTTCGTACCGCGGGACCAGGTCGATCGCGTCTTCGTCGATGCGATCTGCTACGTCTATCCCGAAGGGGATATCGCCGCCGATACGCTGCACGCGCTGAGCGTGGCGATGGACCGCAACGGTCGCGTCGGCATCGGCCGCGCCTCGGTGGGCGGCCGCGAGCGGGCCGTGATGGTCGAGCCGCGCGGCTCGGGCCTCGTCATGTCGACCCTCCACGGGCCCGACGAGGTCGCTCCCTCCAATTTTCCCGACCGTCCGGCCGACGGCATCCCGGGCGAGATGGTCGAGGTCGCCGAGACCATCATCGGGCGACGCTCGCGCGACTTCCAGCCGAGCATGCTGAACGACCGCGCCGACGCCGCGCTGCGCGCACTGTTGGAGCGCAAGACCGCGGCAGCCGCGCCGCCACCGAAGCCCCCCGAGCCCGCGCCGCCGCCACCTCCGCCTCCTCCTCCTCCTCCCCCGCCACCGCGGGTCGAAGCGGCGCCCCCGCCACCGCCACCGCCACCACGGGTCGAAGCGGCACCACCGCCACCTTCCCCACCGTCACCACGGGTCGAAGCGCCGACGCCGCCGCCGCCGCCGCCGGTCGAGGCGGCACCACCGCCACCTCCGCCTCCCCCACGGCCACCGGTCGAGGCACCGCCTCCGCCGGCGCCACCACCGCCACCGGTCGAAGCGGCACCGCCGCCACCGGAGCTGCCACCGCTGCCGGTCGAAGCGGCGCCGCCACCGCCGGCGCCCGAGCCGTCGCGGCCGGTCCTGGTTGCGGTGCCGGACCCGGAGCCCGAGCCGCCGCCAGCTCCACCGCCATCCGAACCGCCGCCGGAGCCCGCCGCCGCCGCCGGAAACGGGGCGGACTCAGCCCCGGCTCCTGCCCCCGCGGAGGCCGGGCCGCGCGAGCTCGGCGCCGAGGTATTGCTGCACATCATGGGGCTCGGCGACCGCCGTTATGTCGAGACCGGCTGGGCGGGGAACCCGGGCAGCCATCGCCAGATCGAGGCGCTGAGCATTCGTCCGCGCGAGGATCTTCCGGCCAGCGCCGTCGAGTTCCGTGTCTTTGCCCAGGAGGGCCGCGCGACCGCCTGGGTCAGCAACGGCAATTACGCCGGCACCCGCGGCCGCGGCCTGCCGCTGACCGGATTCGCGGTGCGTCCCGCGCCAAATCTCGGCGAGGATCTCGAAATCGTCTATGAGGGCTCGTTCTTCGAGGGTGGGGTCGTCGGACCCAAGCGCGACGGCGAGCTTTGCGTCTCGCCGATCACCGACGATCCGCTCGAGGCGGTGCGCGTCAGCATCGTCCAGCGCGCCTCGTAGGTCGGCAAACAAAATTGGCCGGGACCAAGGTCCCGGCCAAAGTTTGAACAGGGAGGCTTCACGTCTAGGAGACGTAAGGGTCCTTAGACCCTCTTTCCGGGCGCAAGTCCCGGAAACTTTTGTGGGGGCTCCCGACCCCGAAAACTCGCCGCGATGCAATATCGCGTGCCCGATAAATGGGCTTTTAAACGCGCGATCACCAGCCGGAATTTGTCCTGGCGGGTCTGCAAAAAGCGCAATGCTATGGCGGAGGCGGTTTTTACCGCGACAACCGGTCACAGTAGTCGAGTTGGCGCCGGCTTAGCTGAGCCGTCCCTCGGCCACCTTGCGCAGCAGGAAGTCGCGGAAAACGCTGATCCTCTTCGAGGTACGCAACTCTTCCGGATAGACGAAATAGGCCTCGTTCGGCGGTCCCGCGACCTCGGGCAGGACGCGCACGAGGGCGCCATGCTCGACCGCGACGAAATCGGGAAGCGCGGCGATCCCGAGCCCGCTCATCACCGCGCGCAGCATCCCGTAGGTGTTGTTGACCGATAGAATCGGCCGCCGGTCCTGGCCGGGTTTGGAGCCGACCTCCATCAGCCAGTTGACCCCCGGCACCGGCGGTCGGGCATCCTCGCCATAGACGATGACGCGGTGCTCGTCGAGATCCTCGGGGCGCTCGGGCTGTCCGAATTTCTTGATGTATTCGGTCGAGGCGTAGACGTGGACCTGGACGCTGACCAGGTGGCGCTGGATCAGATCGGGTTGGCGCGGCGGCGACATGCGGATCGCCACGTCGGCCTCGCGCATCGACAGGTCGAGTTCGCTGTCGTCGACGACGAGGCTCACCTGGATCTCCGGATAGAGATCGAGAAACTCGCGGATGCGCGGGGTCAGCCAGACCGAGCCGAACGCCACCGTGGTGGTGATCTTCAGCGGACCCTTGGGCCGGTCCTTCGATTCCGAGATCAGCCCCTCGGCCATCGCCAGCTTGGCGAACACCTCGCGCGCGGTGCGGAACAAAAGCTCGCCCTGCTCGGTCAAGATCAGGCCGCGCGCGTGGCGGTGGAACAGGGGCATGCTGACGCTCTCTTCGAGCGCGCTGATCTGCCGGCTGACCGCGGACTGGCTCAGGTTGAGCGCCTCGCCCGCATGCGTGAAGCTGCCCGCCTCGGCGACGGCGTGAAAAACCCGCAGCTTGTCCCAATCCATCGCCATGTTCGTTGCCTATTGGGCCGCCCGGATCGCGGTGGCGGCATCCTCCTGTTCCGCGAGATATTTTTCCGCTTCGAGCGCGGCCATGCAGCCCATCCCGGCGGCGGTGACCGCCTGGCGGAAGATCTTGTCCTTGACGTCGCCGGCCGCGAACACCCCCGGGATGTCGGTCCCGGTCGAGTCGGTATGGGTCAGGATATAGCCTTCGCCGTCGAGCCGGAGCTGGCCGGCGACCAGCTCGGTAACGGGGGTGTGCCCGATCGCGATAAAGACGCCGTCGCACGGCATTTCGGAGGCGGCGCCGGTCGCGACGTTGCGCAGCCGCACGCCGGTCACGGTCGGCGGCTCGGGCGTTCCGAGGATTTCCTCGACGACGCTGTTCCACTCGACCGCGATTTTCGGATTGCGGAACAGCCGCGTCTGCAGGATTTTCTCGGCCCGCAGCGCGTCGCGGCGGTGGATCAGCGTGACCTTGCTGGCGTGGTTGGTGAGGTACAGCGCCTCCTCGACCGCGGTGTTGCCGCCGCCGACCACGACCACCTCCTTGTCGCGGAAAAAGAAGCCGTCGCAGGTCGCGCAGGCCGAAACGCCGAACCCGCGATAGGCGTCCTCGCTGGGAAGGCCCAGCCAGCGCGCCTGGGCGCCGGTGGCGAAGATAACCGTGTCGCCGAGATAGACGTCGCCGGAATCGCCGGTCGCGACAAAGGGCCGGCGCGACAGATCGAGCTTGGTCACCATGTCGAGAATTATCCGCGTGCCGACATGCTCGGCCTGGGCCTGCATCTGCTCCATCAGCCAGGGACCCTGGATGATGTCCGCAAAGCCGGGGTAGTTCTCGACATCGGTGGTGATCATCAGCTGGCCGCCGGGCTGGATGCCGGCGACCATGATCGGCTGCAGATTGGCGCGTGCGGCATAGATCGCCGCGGTGAAGCCGGCCGGCCCGGCGCCGACGATCAGGACCTTGGTGCGGTGGTGCTCGGGCATCCCGGAATCCGTGTCGATATGACAGGATAGTATACCATTTTCGGCGAGCGGGCGCTCAGAAGCCGAACATATGGTCGAGGCTGAAGCGCCCGCTGGGTGCGATCAGCCCGTGATAGCCGAAGAGGCGGCAGGTCGCGTCGCGTACCACCGCATAGGCGCCCGCCCCGGCCGTTGCGCGGGTCCCGGCGTCGAACATCGCGTGGTAGCGCCACAGAAGCGAGCCGGAGCAGGGGATCGCTAGCGCCGCCGTCGCCACCTCGCCTCCGCGCGAATCATGCAGCGTGATCTCGGTCGCGCTGCGCCGGCGCCACGGCGTCGAGGCGGGGTAGATCAGGTGGCATAGCGTGTCGTACGCGCCCTCGCCGAGCCGCAGGAAAAGGCGGGTCGAAAGCCCGGGAGGCGGCCCGGCATAGGATTGCGGCTCGTCGCGGTAGGTCAGCAGCGTGTTGAAGACATGCGCGCCAAAGCTGGTCTCGGCGGCATGCCCGCCGTCTTCGCGCCGGCGGTAGCGGAACAGCGCGTGCAGCCAGCCGTCGCCGTCGCCGCCCTCGGTGAAATCGTAGACCAGCTCGACATGCCCGTAGCCGTCGCCGAGCGCCGCGGCGGCGGTGTCGAGGTCGAGCGCGGTGGCGTGGGCGCGCGGCAGGCGGCCGAGACGGTGGCGCGCGACCTCGTTGCCGCCGGGGTCGTAGACGATCGCGGCGATCGGCAACTCCGCCTGCGCGGTCGCCATCGGCGTCGGCAGCAGCTCGCTGCGCCACTCGCCACGCGGCAGGATCGGCGCCGGCAGCAGATAGCCCTTGCCCAGGGTCGCGGCGAGCGATGGCAATTCGGGGTTCGGCCGCAAATCGTCGCGCTCGACATTGACATGGGCGAGGCGGCGATGACCGGGGCCGATCACTTCATACCGCGGGCGCACGACATGCTTGCCGGTACGCAGTTCGATCTGCCGCGGCCAGACCAACCCGGGCAGCATCGCCCCCGCGTCGACCGCCAGGCTGGCGAACGGCGCGATCTCCCGCTCGATCGTCACGACCTCGTCTTCGCCCATCGGAACGAGGCCGACCGCTCCCGCCGGGATCGCGCCGGGATGGCTGTTCTGGATCCACACCACCACCCGCTCGCCCGGCGCCGGCGCCGGCAGCCCGGCATAGCGGTCGGCCGGCCAGGCATTGGCGTCATGCGTGCACGACAGCGCCGAATCGTCGTCGCCATAGGTGTCGAGCGCGTATTTGACGACGTCGTGGCCGGCCGCGCCGACGACATGGATAAAGAGCTGCCCGGCGAACTCGCCGAGCCCGAAACGCTCGCGCACCGCCCGGCTGTCGATCGCGATCGCGGCGCCCGCCTCGGCGCTCTCCTCGCTCCACTCGGCGATGGCCGCGCCGTCGCCGTCGAACAGCGTCAGCCAGCAAGTTACCGGCCCCGCGCCGTAGCGCGCCCAGTAATTCGCCGTCGCCAGCCGGGTATGGATGCCGCCGCCGTCGCGGAACAGCGCGAAATTGGTCGCGAAATTAAGCGGGTCGAGATAGCGCGCGGGATTGGTCAGCCGCTCGGCCGGAAGCCGCAGCCGGTCGAGCGTCAGCACCCGCGCGCCGCGCGGCAGCAGCTTCTCGATCCGCGCCGCGACGCGCTCGGCGTCGAAGGCGGCAACCAGCACGGTATCCGCATCGCCGCGGCACAGCTCGGTCAGCGGCCTCGCCGGGTGGCCCAGCACCGTGCGGCCGATGCGCCCGACTTCCTGGACATAGACCGGCACGTCGCCGAGGCCGAAGATCGTCGCGAACCCCTCGGCGGCCCCGCCCGGATCGACGATCGCGGCCTTGCCCCGCCGCAGCTCCGCGACCAGCGCGCGCCCCGGGGCCGCGGCATGCGGATGGCTCAGCGCCTTGTAGATGACGTTGCCGCCGCGGGCATTGTCGAAGGTCTCGATGCGCAGGGCCATGGCGGCGATCTTACACCGCCCGGGCCAAACCGTAGCCCTGCCGCGCGAAAACCGCCGCGACCGCCCAGCACGCGGCCGCGCCCAGCGCCAGCCCGGCCGCGGCGTCGCTCACGTAATGCGCGCAGATGATCACCCGGGCCGCCGCGATCAGGATCGCCGTCGCAGCATAGGCCGGGGCAAAGCGCGGCCACAGATACCACAGCCCCAGCATCAGCGCCGCCGCGGTGGTCGCATGGCCCGACGGGAACGACCAGTAATCGGCCTGGAGACCGAGCCAGGCGAAGTGGTCGGTCCCGTTCGCGAACAGCAGTTTCGGGCGCGTGCGTCCGGCGATCACCTTGATCAGATCGGCCGCCAGCCCCGAAACCGCGACCGCCGCGAAAAGGAATGCCGGCGCCGTGGCGTCCTTGCCGCGCCAGCGCATGACGGCAAACAGCACCGCGAACAGCACCAGATACGGATAGCCGAGGCCGAGCCGAGCCACCGCATCGAAATACGGATGCACGGTCCCGGCATGCGCGTGCAGCCATAGCGCGGCCGGGCGGTCGAGCCAGATCATCGAGGCGGTCTCGAACAGCACGAACCCGGCGGCGGCCCCGACCCATCCGTCGAGCCAGCGCCGCACGACGATTGCCCGATAAAGCAGCCAGCTCAGCCCGATGACGAGGAAGCCCGCATCGGCGACATCGGACAGGAAATGGCCGCCGGAGGCGATCCGCGCGAGACCGACCGCCGCTCCGAAGCCGACCGCCGCCACGACCGCCGCGCGCCGCCGCCGCCCGGCCGGCAGCAGAAACGCGAAGCCGACCAGCGAGAACGCCAGCGCCGCGTGACCGGAGACAAAGGCGCAATTGTGTGCGCACTGGTGGGCCGGAAGCGGCGCCGGGGTGAACTTCGCGGCGCCGCCGAACGGCTCGATCTGCGCGGGCCGGGCGCGGCCCCAATGGTCCTTCAGCACCGTATTGACGAGGAGGCCGGGACCGAGCGCCGTCGCCAGCGCGACGAAGACGAGCGCGCGCGCGT
>DASUIE010000219.1:0-7633 GCA_036273175.1 Allostellaceae bacterium | reverse complement strand
CGCGCCGACTCGGCGGAGCGGGGCGACGGTGCTGTCGAGGACGGCCATCTTGCGCGCGACGGTACCGAAGCACGCTTAAAGCCTGGTTAACCGATCAGCCCCCGATACAGCGCCAGATATTGGCGCGCCGCCGCCTGCCACGAGAAATCGCGGGTCGTCGCCCGCCGCGTCATCCGCCGCCACGCGGCCTGGTCGCGATACAGCGCGACGGCCCGCGCCGCCGCCGCCAGCAGATCGGCGGCGCTCTCGTCCTCAAATGCAAAGCCGGTCGCCGTGCCGTCGGCGAGCGTCTCGGGCGTGGCGTCGACGACCGTATCGGCGAGGCCGCCGGTTCGCCGCACCAGCGGCAGCGCGCCAAACCGCAGCGCGTAGAGCTGGGTCAGTCCGCACGGCTCGAACCGCGACGGCACCGCGATCACGTCCGCGCCGGCGAGGATCAGCCGCGACAAATCCTCGTCATAGCCGAGCTCCGCGGCCACTCTTCCCGGCTCCCGGCCGGCGGCGCTCGCGAAACCCTGTTCGAGGCCGCGGTCGCCGGTGCCGAGCAGCACGAATTGCGCGCCGAGCCCGGTCAGGCCGGGCAGCGCGGCGAGCAGCAAATCCATCCCCTTTTGCGGGGTCAGCCGCGTGATGGCGCCGAACAGCGGCGCCGACGGGTCCTCGGCGAGACCGAACCGGCGTTGCAACGCCGCCTTCGCGGGCGCCTTGCCGCCGGCCGCGGGCCGCCACACTTCCGGATCGACGCCGTTGAGAATGCCGCTCAGCACCGCGCTGCGCGCGCGCAGGAGGCCGTCGAGGTTCATCCCGTAGCGCGGCGTCTGGATTTCGGTGGCGTAGGTCGAGCTGACCGTGGTCAGCCGGTCGGCGTAGTAGAGGCCCGCCTTGAGAAACGACACCCCGCCATAAAACTCGACCCCTTCCATCGCGAAGAATTCCCGCGGGAGCGCCAGCTCTCCGAAGATATCCGCGCCGAAAAACCCCTGATAGGCGAGGTTGTGGACCGTGAAGATGCTCTTGGCCGCGCCGCCCCGGGCGCGCAGATAGGCGGGCGCCAGCCCGGCATGCCAGTCATGGGCGTGGACGATCGCGGGCCGCCACGCCGGGTCGGCGCCCGCGGCCAGCGCCGCCGCGACCCAGCCGAGCAGCGCGAAGCGGCGATGGTTGTCCGCGAACTCGCCGCCATCCGGTCCGCCATAGGGCCCGCCCGGCCGGTCGAAAAACGCCGGATGGTCGACGATATAGGCCGGCGGATGGACGCCCGGCAGCTCGACCAGCCCGATCCGCACCCGCTCCACCGCGAACGGCGTCGCCAGCCGCGCGACCTCGTGCTCCCGCGCCGCATCGAGCAAGGTCGAGAAGCCGGGCAGGCACAGCCGCACATCGGCGCCCTCCGCCGAAAGCGCCGACGGCAACGCCGCGATGACGTCGCCGAGCCCGCCGGTCTTGACCCAGGGGTAAAGCTCGGCCGCTACATGGAGGACGCGCAGCGGGATCAGTTCCGCGTGCGGTCGACCAGCGCGTTCTGCTTGATCCACGGCATCATCGCCCGCAGCCGCTCGCCGACCTTCTCGATGTCGTGCTCGGCCGCGCGGCGGCGCATCGCCTTGAAGCTCGCCTGCCCGGCGGCGTTCTCCAGCACCCATTCGCGGGCGAAACGGCCCGACTGGATCTCGGCGAGGATGCGCTTCATCTCGGCCCGCACATGCTCGTCGATCAGCCGCGGCCCGCGCGAGTAATCGCCGTATTCGGCGGTGTTCGAGATCGAGTACCGCATATTGGCGATACCGCCCTCATAGATTAGGTCAACGATTAGTTTAACCTCGTGCAGGCATTCGAAATAGGCCATCTCCGGCGCATAGCCCGCTTCAACAAGCGTCTCGTAACCCGCTATGATCAAAGAAGTTAGTCCACCGCATAGGACGGATTGCTCGCCAAACAGATCGGTCTCGCACTCCTCGCGGAAGCTGGTTTCGATGACGCCGGCCCGGCCGCCGCCGATCGCGCTGGCGTAGGAGAGGGCGATCTCCAGCGCGTTGCCCGACGGGTTCTGCTCGACCGCGACGAGACACGGCACGCCGCCGCCGCGCTGGTATTCGGAGCGCACCGTATGCCCGGGCCCTTTCGGCGCGATCATGAACACATCCATGTCGGGGCGCGGCTCGATCAGGCGAAAATGGATGGCGAGCCCGTGCGCGAAGGCGAGCGCGGTCCCCTCGCGCATATTCGGGCGGATGTCGCTAGTGTAGAGCGCCGCCTGCAGCTCGTCGGGCGCGAGCACCATCACGACATCGGCCCATTTCGCCGCCTCGGCCGGGGTCATCACCTCGATGCCGGCCGCCTCGGCCTTCTGCGCCGAAGCCGAGCCGGGGCGCAGCGCGACGACGACCTCCTTGACCCCGCTGTCGCGCAGATTATTGGCGTGCGCGTTGCCCTGGCTGCCATAACCGATGACCGCGACCTTCTTGCCCTTGATCAGGTTCACATCCGCATCGCGGTCGTAATAAACACGCATCGTCCCTCTCCTCTCAAAACTGTCCCGGGCCGCGGGCGATCGCGGCGGCGCCGGTGCGCGACACCTCGGCGAGGCCGAGCGGCTCCATCAGCGCGATAAACGCGTCGAGCTTTTCGGCCGAGCCGGTCAGCTCGAAGACAAAGCTCCCCGTCGTCGAGTCGACGACGCGGGCGCGGAAGACATCGGCGAGCCGCAGGCTTTCGACCCGCGCCTCCCCGCCGCCGACCACCTTGATCAGAGCCATCTCGCGCTCGACGAAAGGCCCCTCGTCGCTGAGGTCGTGGACCTTGTGGATCGGCACCAGCCGCGACAGCTGCGCCTTGATCTGCTCGATGATCATCGGCGTGCCGGAGGTCACGATGGTGATGCGCGACAGGCTGTTGCCGCGGTCGACCTCGGCGACGGTCAGGCTCTCGATGTTGTAGCCGCGCCCGGAAAACAGCCCGATCACCCGCGCCAGCACACCGGGCTCGTTGTCGACGAGCACGGCGATCGTGTGCCGCTCGCTGTCGTTCACACCAGCACCATGCCCTCTTCCGACACCGGCCGGGCGGCCTCGTCGGCGGGGCCGAGCAGCATCTCGTTATGGGCGGCGCCCGACGGGATCATCGGGAAGCAGTTTTCCATCTCGTCGACCGCGACATCGACGATGACCGCGCCGGGCGTGTCGAGCATCGTGCGGATCGCGTCGTCGAGATCGGCCGGCCTCTCGACGCGCAGCCCCTTGGCCCCGAACGCATCGGCGAGCTTGACGAAATCGGGCAGCGCCGCGGTGTAGCTCTCGGAATAGCGGCCGCCATGCAGCAGTTCCTGCCACTGGCGCACCATGCCCATGTACTGGTTGTTGAGGATGAACGCCTTCACCGGCAGCCGGTACTGCGAGATCGTCGACATCTCCTGGATGTTCATCAGGATCGACGCCTCGCCGGCGATATCGATGACGAGCGCGTCGGGGTGGCCGACCTGCACCCCCATCGCCGCCGGCAGCCCGTACCCCATCGTGCCGAGTCCGCCCGAGGTCATCCAGTGGTTGGGCGCGTCGAACTTGAAGAACTGCGCCGCCCACATCTGGTGCTGGCCGACCTCGGTGGTGATGAACGGGTCGCGGCCCTTGGTCAGCTCATAGAGCCGCTCGAGCGCATATTGCGGCTTGATCACATCGGATTTCGAGCGGTCGTAGCGCAGGCAATCGCGCGCGCGCCACTTGCCGATCTGCCCCCACCATGCCTTCCGCGCCGCGCCGTCGCCCTTTTTCGCCTTCTTAACCGCGGCGGTCAGCGCGCCCAGCACGTTCCCGCAATCGCCGAGCAGCGGCACGTCGACCCGCACGTTCTTGTTCAGCGAGGACGGGTCGATATCGATGTGGATCTTCTTCGAGTTCGGCGCGAAGGCGTTGAGCCGCCCGGTCACCCGGTCGTCGAAGCGCGAGCCGACCGCGATCATCACGTCGCAATCGTGCATCGCCATGTTCGACTCGTAGAGCCCGTGCATCCCGACCATGCCGAGGAAATGCGGGTCGCTCGCCGGAAATGCGCCGAGCCCCATCAGGGTCAGCGTGCACGGCGCGTCGACGAGCCGCACCAGCTCGGTAAACCGCGCGCAGGCTTCCGGCCCGGAATTGACGATGCCGCCGCCACCGTAGAACAGCGGCTTCTTCGCCGCCGCGATCAGCGCCGCCGCCTCCGCCACCTTGGCCGGGTCGGCGTCGAGCTGCGGCCGATAAGTCTTGTGCCGCCCCAGCTCCGGCCCGCTGTACTGGCCGAGCGCGAACAGCACATCCTTCGGCAGGTCGATCACCACCGGGCCGGGCCGGCCGCTTTTGGCGACGTAGAACGCCTCGTGCATGACCCGCGCGAGGTCGTTGACGTCCTTGACCAGGTAGTTGTGCTTGGTGCACGGCCGGGTGATGCCGGTCGTGTCGGCCTCCTGAAAGGCGTCGTTGCCGATCAGATGGGTCGGCACCTGCCCGGTCAGGCATACGACCGGTACCGAGTCCATAAGCGCGTCGGTAAGGCCGGTGACCGCGTTGGTCGCGCCCGGCCCGCTCGTCACCAGCACGACGCCGACCCGCCCTGTCGAGCGCGCATACCCCTCGGCGGCGTGCACCGCGCCGCCCTCCTGGCGCACCAGGATGTGGCGCAAGGCATTCTGCTTGAACAGCGAATCGTAGATCGGAAGGACAGCGCCGCCGGGATACCCGAATACGACATCGACGCCCTGATCCACCAGCGCCTTGATGACGATATCCGCTCCACAGATCGGCTCGGCCGACATGGCCCTCTCCTTTGCTTTGGCAACGAAAAACCCCCGAGGCTCGGTCCCCGGGGTTCGATGGACACCCTAGTCGCCTAGCCGGAGGCGGTCAACAAAAAACCATCAATAAAATGACGTGAGCGCCGCAGCAAACTTTCCGAAAATTGCTCGTCGAAGGCGAGGTCGGCGGTGACCTGATGCCGGAACCAGGTCGTCTGGCGCTTGGCATAGCGGCGCGTCGCCTGCTGTCCGAGCGCGATCGCCTCGGCGAGCCCGATCTCGCCGCGCAGATGCCGCAGCAGCTCCGGCACCCCGACCGCCTTCATCGCCGGCAGGTCGGGGGAAAGGCCCCGCGCGGCGAGCGCCGCGGCCTCGGCGATCCCGCCTCCCGCCGCCATCGCCGCGAAGCGCGCGTCGCAGGCGGCGTAGAGCGCCTCGCGCGGCGGCATCAGCAGGATCGTCGCGGCGCGATACGCCGGCGGCGCCGGCCGATGCCAGGCGGAAAGCGGGGTTCCGGTCGCCCGCACCACCTCCCAGGCCCGCGTCAGGCGCTGGCGGTCGCCCGGCGGCAGATGCGTGGCCGCCTCCGGGTCGAGCTCCGCCAGCCGGCGCCGGAACTCTTCGCCCCCGAGCTCGCGGTACAGCGAACCCGACTCGGCCCGGATCGCGGCCGGGATATCCGGCACCGCCGACAACCCGGAGAGCAGCGCCCGCAGGTAAAGCCCGGTCCCGCCGACCAGGATCGGCACCGCCGCGGCTTCGATTTCGGCCTCGGCAAGCTCGCGCCAGCGCGCCACCGAACCGCGCTCCGCCGCGTCGAGCACCCCGTACAGCCGGTGTGGCGCCCGCGCCTCCGACGCCTCATCCGGCCGGGCCGTCAGGATACGCAGATCGCGATAGATTTGCAGCGCGTCGGCGTTGATGATCGTCCCGCCGAACCGGGCCGCGAGATCGAGCGCGAGCGCCGATTTGCCGGTCGCCGTCGGCCCGGCCACGACGATGAGGGATTTAGTGCGGCTGGTCATGACCTTGATCGCCGGCGAGCTGCCGGCGGAGCGTGCCGTCGCGGTCGCCGGCGCAATCGACGCCGCCGCGCCCGATTGGCTCGCGCCGGAGCGGGCTTGCGACCTCTTCTTCGATGGCGATCCGGCCGCGGCCGAGCGGGCGGCGCGGTCCGTCCTCGGCGACGCCCCCGTGGATTGTCTCGTCCAGCCCGTCGCCGGCCGCCGCAAGAGCGTGCTCGTCGCCGACATGGAATCGACGGTGATCGAGAACGAGATGCTCGACGAGCTCGCCGATTTCGTCGGGCTGCGCGGCCCGGTGGCCGAGATCACGCGGCGGGCGATGAACGGCGAGCTCGATTTCGCCGCCGCCCTCGCGGAGCGCGTGGCCCTCCTGAAGGGCCTGCCGCAATCGGTGCTCGACGAAGCCTATGCCCGCATCCGCGTGGTGCCGGGTGCCCGGCCGCTGGTCGCGACGATGCGGGCGGCGGGCGCCGAGACCGCGCTCGTCTCCGGCGGGTTCGGCTGCTTCGCCGAGCGGGTCGCGGACCGGCTCGGCTTCGACCGCGTGGTCTGCAACCACCTCGACATCGCCAACGGGCATATCGCCGGCACCGTCCGCGCGCCGATCGTCACCGCCGCGACCAAGCGCGAGACCCTCATCGCCCTTGCCGAAGCCCGCGATGTCGCGCTGACGGATACGCTCGCGGTCGGGGACGGCGCCAACGATCTGCCGATGCTGCTGCAGGCCGGGCTCGGGATCGCTTTCCGCGCGAAGCCGGCGGTCGCCGCGGCGGCGCGCTGGCGCGTCGATCACGCCGATCTCCGCGCGCTGCTTTACGCGCAGGGCTACCGGCAAGAGGAAATCGTCGAGCCTCAGCTCTGATCGAGCCGCAGGGCGACAAAGCGCAAATCGCCCTGGCGCTGGACCAGCAACAGGATCGATTTGCGCCCGGATTTCCGCGCCGCGTCGATCTTCGCGGTCACCTGGGTGGTCGATTTGATCTCTTCCTGGGCGGCTTCCATGATCAGGTCGCCGGGCTTCAGCCCCTTCTCCGCGGCCGGCGTGTCCTTGCCGACCTCGACCACCACGACACCCTTGGCGTCGTCGGACAGCGAAAACTTTTCCTTCAGCGTCGGGGTGATGTTCGAGAGCGTCAGCCCGAGCGCGTTGACCACCCCGCCATCTTCCTTGTGCGGCTTGTCCTTTTTCTTGGTGTCGGTGGCGCTGGCGGTCTCGGTCTCGGCCAGGCGGCCGACCTTGACCTGAAGCTTCACCTCCTGCTTTTTCCGCCACACGCTGACCGGAACGACCTTGTCGACCGGAGTCTCGGCGACGAGGCGCGGCAGATGCCGCATGTCCTCGACCGCCTTGCCGTTGAAGCTCAGGATGATGTCGCCGGGCTCGATCCCGCCGGTCTGCGCCGGCCCCTTGTCGCTGACGCTGGCGACCAGCGCGCCGCGCGGCTTGTCGAGGCCGAGACTTTCGGCGATCTCGTCGGTGACGGCCTGGATGCGAACGCCGAGCCAGCCGCGATGCACGGTGTGGTCCGGCTCGCGGATCAGTTCGGCGACGACCTCCTTCGCCAGCGAGGACGGGATCGCGAAGCCGATTCCGATCGACCCGCCCGACGGCGAATAGATCGCCGTGTTGATGCCGATGACCTGGCCTTCCATGTTGAACATCGGCCCGCCCGAATTGCCGCGGTTGATCGAGGCGTCGGTTTGCAGGAAATCGTCATAGGGGCCGGAATTGATGTCGCGCTGCCGGGCCGAGAGAATGCCGGCGGTGACGGTGCCGCCGAGCCCGAACGGGTTGCCGATCGCCAGCACCCAGTCGCCCACCCGCGAGGCATCGCTGTCGCCC
>DASUIE010000218.1:0-5314 GCA_036273175.1 Allostellaceae bacterium | reverse complement strand
GCGCTCGACCCGATCTCGACCCAGCGGATCGAGGAGCTGATCGCCGAATTGAAATCGGATTACTGCATCGCCATTGTCACGCACAACATGCAGCAGGCGGCGCGCAGCTCGGACTTCACCGCCTTCATGTATCTGGGCGAGCTGATCGAGTTCGACGAGACCGAGCGCATTTTCACGCATCCACGGATCAAGCGGACCGAGGATTACATTACCGGCCGCTTTGGCTGACGGGGTGGCACCGATGGCCGAACACATCATCAAGAGCTACGACGACGAGCTCAGCCGGCTCAGCAAGATGATCGTCGAGATGGGCGGGCTTGCGGAGAGTCAGCTCGCCGCCGCGATCGACGCCGTCACCCGGCGCGACAGCGCGCTCGCGGCGCGCGTCGTCGAGGGCGACGCGGCGGTCGATGCGCTGGAGCGCGAGCTCGACAATCTGGCGATCCGCCTGCTGGCTTTGCGCCAGCCGATGGCCCGCGATCTGCGCGAAATCTTCGTCGCCCTCAAGATCGGCAGCGACCTCGAGCGCATCTGCGACTATGCCGCCAATGTCGCCAAGCGCTCGATCGCGCTGGCGCAGACGCCGCCGATCCAGCCGGTCCATTCCCTGCCGCGGATGGCGCATCTGGCCTTGCGCCTGATCAAGGACGTGATTGACGCCTATGTGGCTCACGACGCCGACAAGGCGCTGCAGGTGTGGCGCAGCGACGAAGAGCTCGACGAGATGTATGCGAGCCTCTTCCGCGAGTTCCTGACCTATATGATGGAGGACCCGCGGAATATCGGCGCCTCGACCCACCTCCTGTTCATGGCGAAGAACATCGAGCGCATCGGCGACCATGCCACCAACATCGCCGAAAACCTTTATTACCTGGTTCACGGCACGGCGCTGACCGAGGCCCGGCCCAAGGGCGACAAGTCCAGCATGGAAGTGGTCGGACCCGAGCGGCCGGCGACGCGATGAAACCGCTCGTCCTGATCGTCGAGGACGAGGCCCCGCTCGTCACCCTGCTGCGCTACAACCTCGAGCGCGAAGGCTTCGCGGTTTGCGACGCCGCCGACGGCGAGCAGGCGCTGCTAGCGATCGCCGAGCGCAAGCCCGACGCCGTGCTGCTCGACTGGATGCTGCCGCTCGTTTCGGGGATCGAGGTGTGCCGCCAAATTCGCCGCGCCGCGGCGACGCGTGTGCTGCCGATCATCATGCTGACCGCCCGCACCGACGAGGCCGACCGCATCCGCGGACTGAACAGCGGCGCCGACGACTACATCGTCAAGCCGTTCAGCCCGAGCGAGCTGGTGGCACGACTGCGCGCCGTGATCCGGCGAGCCCAGCCGAGCCTGGCCGAAGACGTGCTGCGCTACGCCGACCTGCGGATGGACCTCGTCGCCCACCGGGTGTCGCGCGCGGACCGGCCGATCCATCTCGGTCCCACCGAATTCCGGCTGCTGCGGCATTTCCTGCAGCATCCGGGACGGGTTTTCTCGCGCGAGCAGCTGCTCGACCGGGTATGGGGCGAAGACGCGGAACTGGAGATGCGCACGGTCGATGTGCATATCCGCCGGCTGCGCAAGGCCCTCGATATCGGCGAAGGCGGCGATCTGCTGCGCACCGTCCGGTCGGTCGGATACGCCCTCGATCGCGCGCGCTGAAGCCCTCCGGGGGGTTCTTTACCCCGCCTTAAATTTGCGCCGCTTACATTTGCCGGAGATCGGGAAGTGAAGCGCGCGGATGAAGAACAACGAAGGCATCGAGCGCCGTTTTCATGCCAGTCTCCGCCTGCCCATCATCGGTGTGGTCGTCGTTGCCGGCATTCTCGCCGCGGCCACGGCCGGGATCTGGGATCGGCACCGGGAGGCGATCGGACGCTCTTACCGCGAGATGGGCAATCTCGGCGTCGTGCTGGCGGCGCAAAGCGCGCGCTCCCTTCAGGCGGTCGACCTGGTCATGCAGGAGGCGCAAGGGCTGGTGCGCAACGCCGGCATCGCCACGCCCGACCAGTTCCGCGATTTCCTCGCCAATGAGGGGGTTCACAAATTTCTCGCGGACCACCTGCGCAGCCTGCCCCAGGCCGACGCGGTCTCGCTGATCGACGACACCGGGCGGATCGTCAATTTTTCCCGGGTCTGGCCGGTACCGCGGATCGAGACCGCCGACCGCGATTTCTATGCTCATTTCCGCGACAGCCGCGGCGACCGGGGCATCTTCATCGGCCAACCGGTCATCAACAAATTCACCGGCGCCTGGGTGATCACGCTGACCCGCCGCATCGAGGCATCGGACGGAACCTTTCTCGGCATCGTGCTCGGTGTCGTAGAGGTCCGCTACTTCGAGGAGTTCTACCGGACGATCGCGATCAACAGCGGAGAGTCGGTCGCGCTGTTCCGCCGCGACGGCACGGTGCTCGTCCGTTATCCGCGGCGAGACGGGGCGATCGGTCACCGGTTGCCAGCCGATGCGCCGTGGTTCGGGTACGCCGAAAAGGGCGGGACCTATCGCACGCCCGGCGGCCTGGACGGCGTGCCGCGCATCGTCTCGCTCCACCCGGTCGGGGAGTTTCCGCTGGTCGCCGCGGTCGCGATCGAGGAAACCTCGATCCTTGCCGATTGGCGCCGGCAATCGACATGGATCCTGCTCGGGGCGCTCGCCGCCGCGATCGGGTTCGCGCTTCTGTTCCGCGCGCTCTCGGCGCAATCGCACCGCCTCGAGCGGCAGGCCGTCGATCTGAAGGCAGCCGCCGCCGCGCTCGGCAATAGCGAGGCGCGGTTCCGCGATTTTGCGCTGACCTCGTCGGATTGGCTGTGGGAGACCGATACCGCTCATCGCTTCACCTACCACTCCGACAACATCCGCAATTTCGGCCAGAACCCGAAAAACCGGCTGGGCCGCACCCGCATGGAGCTCGCCGCCGACGCCGCCAGCGAGGGCGGCAAGTGGGAGGAGCACCGGGCCGTGCTCGACCGCCACGAGCCGTTCCGCGATTTCGTCTACAAACGCCAGGTCGGCGACGACCCCGAAGCGTATATCTCGGTGAGCGGCAAGCCGATCCTCGACAAAGACGGAAACTTTTCCGGCTATCGCGGCACAGTGCGCGACATCACCCGCGAGGTGGCCAACGAACGCAGCCTGCGCTCGGCCAAATCCGCCGCGGAGGCAGCGAACATGGCCAAGTCGCAGTTTCTCGCCAATATGAGCCACGAGCTGCGGACCCCGCTCAACGCGATCCTCGGCTTTTCCGAGATGCTGCATGAGGGGATCGCCGGCGCGCTGCTGCCGCAGCAGCAGGAATATTCAGGGCTGATACACGAGAGCGGCCGCCACCTGCTCAATGTCATCAACGAGATCCTCGATCTTGCTCGCGTCGACGCCGGGAAGCTCGAACTCCATGAGGAGACCCAGGTCGATCCGCGCCAGATCGTCGATTCGTGCATTCGCCTGGTGAATGCACGCTCGAACCAGCAAATGCCTTGCCTGTCGATCGAATTCGAGGACCAGGTGCCGGACCTGACCGTCGATCCGACACGGCTGATCCAAATCCTGCTCAACCTGCTGTCGAACGCGGTCAAATTCACGCCGCGCGAGGGCACGATTTCGGTGGCGCTGCGGCGGCGCCAGGACGATGGCGCCGAGTTCGAGGTGCGCGATACCGGGCTTGGCATGACCGCCGCCGAGGTCGAGATCGCGCTCGAACCGTTCGGCCAGATCGACTCCGCGCATTCGCGCCAGCACGCCGGCACCGGGCTCGGCCTGCCGCTGGCGCGCCGGCTCGCCGAGCTGCACGGCGGCAGCCTGGTCGTGCACAGCGAGAAAGGCCGGGGAACGACGGTAATCGTGACCCTGCCGGCGAGCCGCGTGCATTATGCGCGAGCCGCGGACCCGCTACATGAACTAGTATTATCATAAAATATTCGACTTTTACGAGCATGATCATGGCGCGGGCGCTGCGCGGCGACTGCAGCCGGGTCAAGATCGTGGCGATCTCGGGTTGCGAGCGGCGAGGGAGCGAATTCTACCTGACCGCGGCCGGGGGCGCTCGGCGCCGATCGGGTGCTGGACCGGGCGCTTTCCCTGCCGGCGGCGGTCAGCTGACGAGGAGCGTGAGCGGCAGCACTACGGCGGCAGCCTTGAGCGGCCAAATCCAGCCTTCGGCGTAAACCAGCGCTACCAGCGCGACGGCGCACAAGACCAGCGCCGCCTCGAAAGCGTGTATCTCGATCCGCTGCCTCACGCGCCTGTCTTTAACATGCGGGCGGTGCTTCGGCGAGAATTTCGCGGAACAGGCCGCGGTCGATATTGCCGCCGCTCAGCACGACCGCGACGCGCTTTCCGGCAAGCCGGCCGCGCTGCTGCAGCGCCGCCGCGAGCGCCGCCGCGCCGGCCCCCTCCGCGACATTATGCGTATCGGTGAAGAGGGTGTGCATGGCCGCGCGAATCTCCGCCTCGCTCACCGTCACCACATTCGCGGCGCCGCGGCGGATTTCCGCGAGCGCGGCCGGGTCGGGCACGCGACAGGCGAGCCCGTCGGCGAGCGTGTCGGCGCTATTGGTGCTGACCGGCGCTCCGGCGGCGAAGGATAGCGCATAGGACGGCGCCTCGGCCGCGACGACACCGACGATCTCGGTCTTGAGGCCCAGCGCGTCGCGGGCCGCGATCGCGCCGCAGATGCCGCTGCCGAGTCCGATCGGCACGTAAACGACGTCCAGCCCCTCGACGGCCCGCAGCAGCTCGAGCGAATAGGTCGCGACGCCCCGGACCAGCGCCGGGTCGAACGAGCGGACCAGATGGAGCCCCTCATTCGCGGCGAGCTCGGCGGCGTGTTCGTAGGCCGCCTGGAAATCGTGGCCGGCCTCGACGAGCGTCGCGCCAAACGCCTCCATCGCCCGGTTTTTCTCGACGCTGTTGCCGCGCGGCACGACGATCGTCGCGGGTAAGCCGACCCGGCCGGCGGCAAAGGCGATGCTCTGCCCGTGATTGCCGCGCGTGGCGCTGACGACGCCGCGCACCGCCGGCTCGCGCCGCTTCAGCGCGTCGAGATAGACGAGCCCGCCGCGCAGCTTAAAGGCGCCGATCGGAGTGTGGTTCTCGTGCTTGACCCAGAGCTCGGCGCCGAGCCGCTGGCAGAGCAATGGCCAGCGATATTGCGGCGTCGGCGGCATCGCCGTCCGCACCAGCCTCGCGGCATCCTCGATCTCGGCGAGCCCCGCAGCCTCCCTCTCCATGGCGGGAGTGTCGCGGGGTCGCGCCGGAGTGTAAACGCCTAGATCGTCTCGAAAGGGCTGCCGGTGACGAAATCCTTCGCGCGCTCGTCGTAGCTGC
>DASUIE010000217.1:0-5640 GCA_036273175.1 Allostellaceae bacterium | reverse complement strand
CCAGGCGCTCGACGCCGCCGAGGCCGTCGCGGTCGATTATGCGCCCCTGCCGGCGGTGGTCGATCCGGCCGATCCGGCGGCGCGGCGCTGCCTCGACTGGCGGGCCGGCGACGCCGCTTCGGTCGATGCCGCCTTCGCCGGCGCGCAGCACCGCGTCACCCTGCGGCTCGACAACCACCGAGTCGTCACCAACCCGATCGAACCGCGCGGCATCGTCGGCGCCTACGAGGCCGATAGCGGGCGCTATGTCGCTCATGTCTCGGCGCAGAGCCTGCACGCCACCCGCGACAACGCGGCGAAGGCGCTCGGTGTCCCGCCCGAGCGGGTCCGCTTTATCGCGCCCGATGTCGGCGGCGGGTTCGGGGCCAAGAATTTCATCTATCCCGAGCACGCGCTGATCCCGTGGGCGGCGCGGCGGGCCGGGCGCCCGGTCAAGTGGATCGCGACCCGCGAGGAGGTATTTCTCGCCGACCATCAGGGCCGCGGCCATCACGCCGAGGCGACGCTCGCGCTCGACGGGCAGGGCAAATTCCTGGCGCTGCGGATCGAGAGCACCGCCGATCTTGGCGCCTATCTCGCGGGCAGCGCCGGCGGGGTGCAGACGTTTCAGTACGCGCATCTCCCGGGCACGGTTTATGCGATCCCGGCGGTCCATCTGTCCGTTGCGGCGGTCTTCACCAACACCGCGCCGATCGGGGTGCTGCGCGGCCCCGGCTATGCCGAGATGGTCAATATCGTCGAGCGGCTGGTCGACGCGGCGGCCTGCCAGACCGGCATCGACCGCGCCGAATTGCGCCGCCGCAACCTCGTGCCGGCGGCGGCGATGCCGATGACCAATCCGCTCGGCAGCCGGGTCGATAGCGGCGCCTTTCCCGACACGTTCGACCGCGCGCTGGGCGCCGCCGACCTCCCGGGCTTCGCCGACCGCCGGCGCCAGAGCGAGGCGGCCGGCAGGCTGCGCGGCCTCGGCTTCGCCTATCACATCAAGGGCACCGGCGGGTCGCCGTCGGAGAATGTCGATATCCGCTTCGGCGAAGACGGGGTCGTCCAGCTCATCACCGGCACGCAGACAATCGGTCAGGGGCATGAGACGACCTTTCCGCAAATCCTCGCCGACCGGCTCGGCCTCCCCAACGAGCAGATCGTGCTGCGCCAGGGCGACACCGACCTGACCCCGATCGGCGGCGGCCATGGCAGCTCGCGCGCGACCTATATGGGCGGCACGGCGATTTGGCGCGCCGCCGAGATGATCGTCGAAAAGGGCACCCGCATCGCCGCCGAGGCGCTCGAGGCGGCCGAAGCCGACATCGTCTTCGTCGACGGCGATTTCACCGTCGCCGGCACCGACCGCCGCATCGCGCTGATAGAGGTGGCGGCGCTGGCGCGCGAAGCCGGCGCGCCGCTCGACAGCTATTACGCCTGGACCCGCGAGTGGATGACCTATCCCAACGGGACCCATGTCGCCGAGATCGAGATCGACCGCGAGACCGGGCAGGTCAGCCTCGCCCGTTATGCGGCGGTCGACGATTACGGCGTCGTCGTCAACCCGATGATCGCCGCCGGCCAGGCGCATGGCGCCATCGCCCAGGGGGTCGGCCAGGCGCTGTTGGAGCAGACCGTCTACGACCGGCGGTCGGGACAGAATCTCGCCGCCTCGTTCATGGATTACGCGATGCCGCGGGCGGACGACCTCGTCGCCTACGGGCTGGCCTTCAACCCGACCCGCTGCACGACCAACCCGCTCGGCGTCAAAGGCTGCGGCGAGGCCGGCGCGATCGCCGCCTACCCGGCGGTTTCCAACGCGATCCTCGACGCGCTGGCGCCGTTCGGGGTGACGGAATGGGAGGGGCCCGCGACCCCGGCGGCGATCTGGCGGGCGATGCGGAAAGGGAGAGCGGCATGAATTCCGACCCCGTAAAGGCCGCGGTCGCGGCGCATTGGAACCGGCGGGCGGCGCATTTCGACGCGGATTTCGGGCACAGCATCGCGACCCCGGCGGAGCGTGCCGCGTGGGACCGCATCGTCGGGCTGATCGTCGCCGGCCGCTCCGCGCTCGATGCGCTCGACGCCGGGTGCGGCACCGGGTTTCTCAGCTTCGAGCTTGCGGCGCGCGGGCATCGCGTGACCGGGGTCGATTTCGCCCCGGCGATGCTGGAGGCAGCGCGGAAGAAGGCCGCCGGGAGCCGCGCCTCGGTCGCGTTCGAGCAGGGCGACGCCGAGAACCTGCCCTTTGCCGACGCCAGCTTCGACCTTGTGGTCAGCCGTCACGTGCTGTGGACCCTGCCGCATCCGCCGGAAGCGGTGGCGGAATGGGTGCGGCTGCTGCGGCCGGGCGGGCGCCTCGCGGTGATCGACAGCCAGTTCGACCCGGGTCCGCTGGTCAATCCGGCGCAGAACGCGCGCGCCAGCGCCGAATATGCCGGGCTCGAGGACAAGCTGCCGTTTCTCGGCGGCCGGCCCCCCGCCGATATCGAAGGGCTGTTTCGGGCGAATGGGCTCGCCGGCATCGGCCACGACCCGATCGACGACCTGGTCGCGGCGCATATGGCTCGGCAGGCGGCGGAAGGGCTGCCGGTGCAGCGCCGCCGCCGCTATGTCGCCTGGGGCGTGAAACCCGCCTAGCGCGCCTCGGTCCAGCTTTCCGAGAAGGCCAGCGCGCAGGTGCTGAACGGCCGGCCTTCGCGCTGCAGCGGCCAGGCCTTGCCCGCCGCTTCCTGGCCATTCGCCGTCAGCCGCGCGCCGAGCGCCGGGATCAACAGCGTGCAGACGCCGTATTTGCGCCCGCCCTCGCCCGGGTTGGTGTGGATCAGGAGCGGGTCGCCGATATCGTACCAGGTCAGCGCCAGCTCCATGTCCCGCGCGACGACGTGCTCGGTCCAGTAATAGGCCGGGTCGCCGGATTTGCCGAACTCCGCCTCGATCACCGGGATCGAGGTGTCGGCGGTCTCGGCGTTGAGCATCCCCTGCACCGTATTCTGCAGCCAGCGCGCCATCGCGATGTTATCGGAATAGATCGACCATTGGCCGTTGGTCAGCTCGCTCTTCAGGTACAGCACGTGGCCGGGCCCCGCCGGGCAGGTGATGATCCGCCAAAAGCTGGCATTGGTCGTGATCGGCCCGCCATCGGTGCCGCTGAGGCGGATAAACGGGTTCTCGCCAGTCAGGATTACATGGTTTGGGTCTGCCGCCATCGTCTCTGCCTCCGTCGGGGGTTTCGGGGAGCCTAGTTGATGCTAGGCTCCCGGTGCAATCCGGGCGGAGGGGCGAGCCTGAGCTAGGCGCTGAAAGCCATCCGCAGGGGCAAGAAAAATGGCGACGTGAAGCTGCATATCATTTCCGACCTGCACTTGAGCGTGCACCCTTTTGCGCCGCCGCGCACCGACGCCGATGTGGTGGTGTTGGCGGGTGACATTGCCCGCCCGCCGGAGGGCATTGCTTGGGCGCAAGGCTTCAAAAAACCGGTGGTGCTGGTGCCGGGCAACCACGAATTTTACGGCTCCAGCCTGCAAGAGACAGTGCAGGAGTTGAGGCGGCTCGCGCAAGGCACGGCGGTGCATGTGCTTGACAACGACCGTCTGGTGCTGGGCGGAATCCGCTTTCTCGGCAGTACGCTGTGGACGGATTTTCTCGCTGCCGGCGGCGGCGCGGCGCAGCAGGAGGCAATGCTCCAGTCTCGGCAGTTCAACCGCGATTTCAGCCGCATCCGCGCCGAACCGGGAACCGAGGGGCGATTGTTCACGCCGCAGGACTGCGCCGCCCTTTTTGCCTGTAATGCGCGGTGGTTGCGGGCGCAGTTGGCGCTGCCCTTTGCCGGCCCGACGGTGGTTGTGACGCATCACGCGCCATCATTGCGAAGCGTGCCGGCGCGCTTCGCCGGTTCGCCGTTGAATCCTAATTTCGTCTCCGACGCCGAGCAGCTGTTCGCCGGCGGCCACGCCCGGTTATGGGTGCATGGCCATCTGCACGACAGCTTTGACTACGCTGTGCATGGCACGCGCGTGCTGTGCAACCCGCGCGGTTACGCTCGCGACGGCATCGATGAAAATCCACGGTTCGATCCGCAACTCACGGTCGATATCGAGTAAGTATCGAGGGGCGCGAAAACCGCTTGTAGCCGATGGCGAGTTCCATGGTGTCTGGCGATGGCATAGACTCGGTTAACGGCAAATTCTTTGCGGAAAGCAGACCAGATGGATAAGGCGCTATCCGGAATCCGCGTCATCGACATGACCCGGTCATTTGACGCCTGATCGCCCGCACCGGCCAAGATTATACGGCGCCTAACCAGATGGGGTGTTCCTGCACTTTGGATGAGAAGACGAGCAGGATCGGGTAAACTGCGGCAAGGGACACGAGGCCAGATCGATGCCGGACGGACCGCGCTACGACGATGATTTCTACGCCTGGACCCAGTACCAGGCAGAGGTCTTGCGCTCATTGCGCACGCGCGACAATCGCTTCGATCGTGAACACCTCGCCGAGGAGATCGAGGATTTGGGCAAGAGCGAACGCAACGCCGTACGCAGCCAAATCCAGCGCGTGCTCGTTCATTTCCTGAAGCTTGCGCATTCGCCCGCGAGCGACCCCCGCTTCGACTGGATGGACTCGATCATCGAGGCGAGATCTGCGCTCGCTGACGAGCTTTCGCCCTCTTTACGACGAGACATCGAAGCGGAGTTGCCGCGGATTTACACGATTGCTCGCAAACGAGCGGGGCTCGAACTGGCCAAACATGGGGAGCAGGACGCGGCTCGATCATTGCCGTCGGACTGCCCCTACACGGTCGATGAAATCCTCGTCGAGGATTGGTATCCGGAACCACGTTAGGCCCGCACGGCGCAGCTTGTCGGGCACACAGGAGAGACGCCATGGGTAAAGCCCTCGACGGCATCCGCGTGATCGATATGACGCACAACCAGGCGGGTCCCGCCTGCGCGCAGATCATGGCGTTTCTCGGCGCCGATGTGATCAAGCTCGAAGAGCCAAAGGGCGGCGATGTGGCGCGAACCGTGCACGCCGACATCAAGGGCTCCGACAGCCTCTTTTTCCTGTTGTTCAACGCCAACAAGAAGAGCCTGACGCTCAACCTCAAGACCGAGGAGGGGAAGCGGCTGTTCAAGGAGGTCGTCAGGCAGTCCGATGTGCTGCTGGAAAATTTCGGGCCGGGCGCGATGGACAGGCTCGGGCTGGGCTGGGACACGCTGCGCGACCTCAACCCGCGCCTCGTCTACGCGACGATCAAGGGCTTCGGCAGCTATGGGCCGTATAGCGGGTTCAAGAGCTACGAGCCGGTCGCGCAGGCGATGGGCGGGGCGATGAGCGTTACCGGCTTTCCGGAAAACCCGCCGACCCTCGTGCTTCCGGCGATCGGCGACAGCGGCACCGGCATGCAGATGGCGATCGGCATCCTCGCCGCGATCCAGCAGCGCCATCAGACCGGGCGGGGCCAGCATGTCGAGGTGTCGATGCAGGATGCGGTCGTCAACATCGTTCGCGTCAGCCTGCGCGACCACCAGCGCCAGGGCAGGCCGATGGAGCGCCACGGCAACCAGCTCGGCCATACCGTGCCCGGCACCACCTATGCCTGTGCGCCGGGCGGCCCCAACGATTATGTCATCGTGCTGGCCCAGCCGCAGATGT
>DASUIE010000216.1:0-2490 GCA_036273175.1 Allostellaceae bacterium | reverse complement strand
AGGAAGCCGCGATCGCGGCGATGCGGCGCGGCGAGACGCGCTACACTGTGTTTGACGGGTCGATCGAGCTGAAACGGGCGGTTTGCGGCAAATTCAAGCGCGAGAACGGGCTCGATTACGAGACGTCGCAAATCACGATCGGCTCGGGCGGCAAGCAGGTGCTGTACAACGCACTCGTTGCGACGATCAACCCGGGCGACGAGGTCGTCATCCCGGCGCCGTTCTGGGTGTCGTACCCGGAAATGGTATTGCTGTGCGACGGGACCCCGGTCCCGGTTGTTTGCCCACAGAACAACGGGTTCAAGATGCGGCCCGAGGACCTCGACGCGGCAATCACGCCGCGGACCAAATGGCTGATCCTGAATTCGCCGTCCAACCCGAGCGGCGCCGCCTACACCGAGGACGATCTGAGAGGCCTAACCGAAGTCTTGCTGCATCACCCGAACGTCTGGGTGATGACCGACGACATGTACGAGCACCTCATCTACGACGATTTCGAGTACAAGACGATCGCGCAAGTCGAGCCTCGGCTCTACGACCGCACCCTGACGGTCAACGGCGTCTCCAAGACCTATTGCATGACCGGCTGGCGGATCGGTTATGGCGGCGGCTCGAAGGCGCTGATCAAGGCGATGGGAGCGATCCAGTCGAACTCGACCGCCAACCCGTGCTCTATCAGCCAGGCCGCGGCGATCGAAGCTTTGAACGGGCCGCAGGATTTCATCGCGCCCAACGCCGCGGTGTTCAAGCAGCGCCGCGACATCATCGTCGACGCACTCAACAAGGTTCCCGGCCTCCATTGTCCCCGGCCGGAAGGGGCGTTCTACGTCTACCCGTCCTGCGCCGGCCTGCTCGGCAAAAAGACGCCGAAGGGCGAGACGATCAACACCGACGAGGATTTCGCCAAGTACCTGCTGGCGGCCGAGGGGGTCGCGGTCGTGCATGGCGACGCCTTTGGGCTCGCGCCGCATTTCCGCATCTCCTACGCCTGCTCGACCGAGACGCTAAGGGAGGCGTGCCGGCGGATCGAGCGGGCCTGCCTTGCGCTGCAGTAGGGTTATCTCGCGGCGGGGCTCGACCATCTGAGCGGGATGGACGAGCCTCTATCACCCTGGCATGACGGCGAGCGCGCGGTGCATCGGCGGCTCGGCATCGCCGAGCAGATCGAGCCGATCGGCGGCCGCAACATCCGGCCTTTCATGCCGGACCAGCATCGCGCCTTTTTCGCCCAGCTGCCGTTTCTTGTCGCCGGATCGGTGGACCGGGCGGGGCGGCCTTGGGCCTCGATCCTCAGCGGGCGGCCCGGCTTTGCGGCGAGTCCCGACCCGCGGCTGCTGCAAGTCGCGGCCTGGCCCGTCGCCGGTGATCCGCTTGCCGAGGCGCTGGTCGTCGGCGGCCGGATCGCACTCCTCGGGATCGAGCTGCCGACCCGCCGGCGCAACCGGCTGAACGGACGCATCGTCGCGGCCGACGGCGATGGCTTCGCGGTCGCCGCCGAGCAGAGCTTCGGCAACTGCCCGCAATACATTCACTTGCGCTATTACGGCGCTCTCCGGCGGGTCCCCGCCGCCGCCGAGCCGTTCACCGCGCTGCCCGACGACGCCCGCGCGCTGATTGCCCGCTCCGACACTTGCTTTGTCGCTTCGGCGACGCCGCCGGGCGCGGGCGGCGAGCCCGGTTCCGCCGATGTCTCGCATCGCGGCGGTCGGGAGGGCTTTATCGGTATCGACGAGGCGGGCGTGCTGGCCATCCCCGACTACCGAGGCAACCGCTACTTCAACACGCTCGGCAATCTCGCGCTCAATCCGCGCGCCGGGCTGCTCTTCATCGATTTCGCCTCGGGGGATCTGCTGCAGCTCACCGGCACGACCGAGATCGTCTGGGACGGGCCCGAGGTAGAAGCGTTCGCCGGCGCCCAGCGGCTGTGGCGGCTCGCGCCGACGGCCGGAAACTGGCTGCGCGGCGCCTTTCCGCTGCGGATGACCGACGGGGAGCCGGCGCCGCAGCTCAGTGAGTGAGCCAGCCGCCGTCGACGACGAGATTGTGGCCCTGGATCGCGGTGCCGTCCGAGGTCGCAAGGAACACCACGGCCTCCGCCACCTCCTCGGTCCGCCCGAACCGGCCGAGCGGCACTTGGGCCGACATCTGCGCCCGCATCTCCGGCTGGTTGGCGAGGCGGTTGACCATGTATTCGGTGTCGGTCGGGCCGGGGCTGACGCAATTGACGACGATGCCGTCCTTCGCGCACTCGAAGGCGATCGCCTTGGTCAGGTAGATCAGCGCCGCCTTGGTCAGCCCGTATAGCGCGTGCTCGGCGTAGGCGACCGAGCCGAACTGGCTGCCGATATTGACGATGCGGCCGCCGCCCTGGGCCCGCATCGCCGGCAGGACGGCCTGCGCGGCGAAAAACGGCGCGCGCAGATTGACCCCGGTGACAAAGTCCCAATCCTCTCCGGTGAAATCGCCGAAGGGCTTGCGGCAGCGCATGCC
>DASUIE010000215.1:0-2728 GCA_036273175.1 Allostellaceae bacterium | reverse complement strand
AGATCGTCGAAATCGGCCCCGACCTTCCCGCCGCCGAGGCGCGGCGAACGCTGAGCGCGAAGGGCCGGATCGTCACGCCGGGCCTCGTCGACATCCACGCCCATGTCTTTGTCAACGCGCACGACATGGGCAGGCATACCGACCATTTCTGCCGGCAGAGCGGCGTCACCACGCTGTGCGACGCCGGCAGCGCGGGATCGGCCGGGTTCGCGGGACTGCGCCAGGTGCTCGACCGCGACGTGCGGACCCGCGTGCGCGCCTTTGTCAACCTGTCGGCGATCGGCATCATCGGGGGCGCCCGGGGGACTGGCGAACTGCATCACTTTCCCTATGCCGATCCGGAAGGCTGCGCCCGCACGATCGCCGAGAACCCCGATTTGGCGATCGGCGTCAAGCTGCGCTTCGGGCCGGGGCTGGTCTGGGAATACACCAACGAGCCGGTCAAGCTGGCGCGCAAGGCCGCCGATATGGCGGGCGGCGTGCCGATGATGATGCATATCACCGATTCGCCGATCCCGCTGCCCGAGCTGATCGAGCCGATGAAGCCGGGCGACATCGTCACCCACTGCTACCATGGCCGCGCCAACGGCATCATGGGCCAGGAAAAAGAGTTCGTGCTGAAGGAGGTGGTCGAAGCGCAACGCCACGGCATTATCTTCGACTGCGCGCACGGGCGGAACCATTTCAGCTTCCGCATGATCGAGAAGGCGCTCGACCAGGGCTTCTTGCCCGACACGATCTCGACCGACCTGACGATGACCAGCGCGACGCGCGGCCCGGTCTGGGACTTGCCGACCACCATGTCGAAGCTTCTGCATTTCGGCATGGCGCTCCCCGACATCGTCACCCGCGCGACCGCCGCCCCGGCCAAAATCCTCGGCTACGAGGGCACGGTCGGGACGCTGAAGCCGGGCGCCAACGCCGATATCTCGCTGTTCGAGCTGCGCGACGGCCGCTTCGACCTGACCGACAGCGAAGGCAGCACGATCACGGCCAAGCGGCGGCTTCTCAATCAGGTGACGATCAAGGACGGCCGCGTCGTCTACGAACGCCCGGCGGAGTGATGGGCCCGACGCTTTCGCGCATCCGCGATTCCGGGGTGATGCGCGTCGGCACGACCGGCGACTACACCCCGTTCAGCCTGCTCGGCCCCGACGGCGCCTATCGCGGCGCCGATATCGACATGGCCGAGGATCTGGCCGGCCGCCTCGGCGTGAGGATCGACTTTGTCCCCTGCGTCTGGGTGACGCTGCTCGACGATTTCCTCGCCGACCGGTTCGACATCGCGATGGGCGGGGTGACCGTCACCGCGCCGCGGCAGGAAAAGGCCTTTTTTTCGGTGCCGAATTTCGTCGACGGCAAGCGGCCGCTGGCGCGGCGCGAATGGGCCGGCCGCCTGACCGGCATCGACGCGATCAACCAGCCCGGGATCAGGGTCATCGCCAACCCCGGCTCGGCCAACGAAGCCTTCGCGAAAGCGAACTTTCCGCGCGCTCGGGTGACGATCCACCACGACAACGCCAGCGTCTTCGACGAGCTGGTGGCCGGACGCGCCGATGTGATGGTGACCGACGGTCTCGAGGCCGACCACCAGGCCGAGCTGCATCCGGAGCTTGTCGCGGTTCCCGTGACGCCGTTCACCCGGCTCGAAAAGGCCTACATGTTTGCGCGCGACGCGGCGATGAAGACCTATATCGACACCTGGCTCGGCGAGAATTTCGCCAGCGGCAGTTGGGAGCGCGCGCTCGACCGAGCACGGCGAGCCCCGCACCGGTGACCGAGCACCGGGCGCCCACGCCGTGGGCGCCGACGCTGGCCGCCGTCTCCGGCAGCGTGATGGTCGGGTTCATGCCGCTGATGGCGCGGCACCTCTATGCCGAAGGGATGAGCGCGCCGTCGATGCTGGTATGGCGCTACATCATGGCGCTGGTGCCGCTCGGGCTGGCGATCGCGGTGCTTCGCCTCGATTTCCGCGCCGCGTGGCGGCAGGGCGCCTGGGTAGTCGTGATCATCGGCGCGACGCTTGGCGCGGGGCAGACGCTGTGCTTCTGGGAGAGCATCAAGACGCTCGACACCAGCATCGCGGTGCTGTTGTTCTACACCTACCCGGCGCTGACGCTCGCGCTCGACCGGATCGTTCTGAAACGGCCGATCCACGCGCCGGCGGTGATCTGCATCGCGGTCATCCTGTGCGGGGCGGCGCTGGTGACGGTGCCGGGGTTGCGCGCGGGCGGCATCGCGCTGATCGGTCTCGCCTGGGCCATCCCGGCGCCGGCGATTTACGCGATCTACCTGCTGGTGACGACATCGCTGCTGCGCCGCTACCCGACGCTGATCGGCGCCACCTGCCTCTATCTCGGGCTCGCGGCGACGTTTGGGTTCAGCGCCCTGTTCCTCGGCCTCGACCGGCCGGCAAGCGGGGCGACCTGGACCTTGCTGGTCTTCATCGCCCTCGGCCCCGGCGCGCTGATGATCGCGCTCTTTTCGTACAGCGCCCCCAGGCTCGGCCCGTCGAGCTATGCGATCATCGCCAATTGCGAATTGGTGACGGTCGTCGCGGTCGGGGTGACCGTGCTCGGCGAGCCGGTCACCGCCTCACGCGCGGTCGGCGGCGCGATGATCCTCGGCGGGATCGTCGCGCACAGCCTCCTTTCCGCTAGGCGGCCTTTGGCAAGAGGCTCCTGAGCACGTATTGCAGGATGCCGCCGTGGCGGAAGTACTCGACCTC
>DASUIE010000214.1:0-3920 GCA_036273175.1 Allostellaceae bacterium | reverse complement strand
CCTTGAAAAGCACCCGCTTGCCGACGACCAGATCATCGTCGCCGGGGTGATCGACGACCTCACCGGCTTCGTCGAACACCCCGAAGTCGTCGCCGATCGCTTGGAAAACGTCGCGCGCGTCGTCGGCGACCCGCGCCGGGTTCAGGCCGGCACCGATTGCGGCTTCGACACCTCGGCCGGGATGGGCCGCGTCACCGAGGACGTGATGTGGGCCAAGTTCCGCGCGATGGCCGACGGCGCGCGGATCGCGAGCCGCCGGCTGGGGATGGGGTGACGGCTATTCGATAACTTTGTTGGCGCGGGCCAATAGCGTCGTCGGTATCGTCAGTCCAAGCGCTTTCGCGGTCTTCAGGTTTAGCGCCAACGCGAACGTCGTCGGCTGTTCGATGGGGATATCGGCCGGATCCGTGCCGCGCAACACCTTGGCGATCGTCTCGCCAACCTGACGAAAGGCCGATAGGAGACCCGGACCGTAGCTGGCAAGCGCCCCTCGCATCCGGACGTTCGGCCAGACTGCCGCGCCGGCGCAGTACGGGTCGATCCCGCCATGGCGCCGGCAAGCGGCAAGCGCGAGGAAATCGCGCCGCCTCATCGCGTCGGGCCGCGGATGGCTAGACGATCCCCTCGTCCTTCATCCCCTTCACGTCCCCCGCGCTCAGCCCGAGCCAGGAGCCGAAGACCTCCTCGGTGTGCTGACCCAATAGCGGCGACGGCTTGATCTCGGGCGGCTTGCCGTCGAAGCGGACCGGGAAGGTCGGCATGCGGAAATCGCCGTTCGGATGGTGCTGGGTCTGGATGATCCCGCGGCTCTCGAAGGTCGGCTCGGCGAGGAGATCGCCGGTATCCATCACCGCGCCGGCCGGAACGCCGGCGGCGCCGATGATCCGCATGACCTCGTGCTTGCTGTGCTGGCGGGTCCACGTCTCGATCATCGCGTTGATCTCGTCGGCGCGGGCGAGGCGCTTGTCGCGGTCGAGGTATTCGGGGTCGTCGGCCAGTTCGGGCCGGCCGATGATTTTGGCCAGGCGGCGCCAATGCTCCGGGTTGTTGTGGCTGTTGAAGATGTAGCACCAGTCGTTCTGGCCGCCGCCCTTGCACGGGAAGATGCCGTTGGGCGGCACCGGCGGGCCGAACCCCGCCCGGCCGCGCTCCTGCGGCTGGCCGGTGCGGGCGTAATTAACGAAGGCGCCGCGCGTGTAATTGAGCTGCGCGTCCTGCATCGCCACTTGCAGCCGCCGGCCCGTGCCGGTGCTGACGCGCTGGAACAGCGAGGCGAGGATCGAGATCGCCATCAGCATCCCGGTGCCGGTGTCGCCGAGCGTCGGGCCGGGCCGCACGGGAGCGCCGCCGACCTCGCCGGTGATCGCCATGTTGCCCCCGGCGGCCTGCGCGATCATGTCGAAGGCCAGGCTATGCTCATACGGGCTGCCGGTGCCGAAACCCTTGACCTGGGCGTAGATCAGCCGCGGGTTGATCTTCGACAATTCGTCGTAGCCGAGCCCCAGCTTTTCGATCGTGCCCGGCGCCATGTTCTCGATGAAGACATCCGCCTTGGCCGCCATCTTCTTGACCAGCTCGACGCCGGCCGGCGACTTTAGGTTCGCCGTCACCGACTTCTTGTTGGCGTTATAGATCATGAAGTAATAGGCGTCGGCCCCGGGCTTCGGGCCGGTGCCGAGGATGCGGCCGGGCTCGCCGCCCTTCGGGTTCTCGACCTTGACCACCTCGGCCCCGAGCTGCGCCAGGACCTCGGTGCAGGTCGGCCCCGCCTCGAATTGCGACAGGTCGAGCACCCGGACGCCGGCGAGACAGTTCGGGGCAACAGCGGCTGCGCTCATCGCATCACTCCCTGATCCAATGTCGTGCTAACGATAGCCGAGCCGCGGGAGGGTGACCATGCGACTCACGCTGTTCGAGAATTATCGTTTCGTGCTCTACGCGCCGTTCTACGCGGCGCATGCGACCGGCGCCTACGAGGCCGAGGGGGTCGAGGTCGAGATGCGGCCATCGCCCGGCGCCGGCCGCGCCGAAGCCGCGGTACTGGCGGGCGAGGCCGACGCAATGTGGATGGGTCCGATCCGCATCATGAAAGAGCACGAGAAAAACCCCGATTGCCCGCTCGTCGCGTTCGCCGAAGTGGTGACGCGCGACCCGTTCTCCCTCGTCGGCGGCAAACCCAACCCAGGCTTCCGCCTCACCGAGCTGGGTTCGCTGCAATTCGCCTCGGTCGGCGAGGTGCCGACGCCCTGGCTCTGCATCTACGAGGATATCCGCGCGGCTGGGCTCGATCCGGCTAAGCTCGACCGCGTCGTCGACCGTGGCATGGCCGAGAATGTCGCCGCACTCCATGACGGCACTTTGCGGGCAGCTCAGATGTTCGAGCCGTTCGTCGAGCAGGCGGTGCGCGGCGGCGCCCATATCTGGCAGCAATCGAGCGCCCGGGGCCTCACCTCCTACACGGTGTTCGCGACGCATCGCGACCGGCTCGCCCGCGACCCCGAACCCTTCCGGCGCATGGTCCGTGCGATGTACCGGACCCAGCAATGGATTGCCGAGCAGCCTATCGGCGAATTGGCGGCGGCCGTCGCGAGTTATTTTCCGACGCTCGACCGCGCCGTGCTGGAGGGTTCGCTCGCCCGCTACAAGGCGCAGGGCGTCTGGGCGACCGACCCGCGTCTGCCCGCGGAAGGGTTTCTTTGCCTTCAGCGGGCGCTGCTTTCCAGCGGCTTTCTTGCCCACGCCGTTCCCTACGCCGACTGTGTCGACAATCGGCTGGCGCAGGAGGCTTATTCGGCGTCGGGCTGATTGGCCGGGGCTGCGTCGGCGAAAGCCGGGATCGCCATGCAGGTTTCGTAGACGCGCACCACCCGCGGGTAGGCCGACAGATCGGCGTTGAAGGTGCGCGCCGGCGTTACCTGGGTGACGATGCCGATATCGCCGAAGGTCGGCGAGTCGCCATGGGCGAAGCGGCCGCTTTCCCTGTGGTCGGCGAGAAGCTGCTCCATCGCCGCGAGCCCGGCCCCGACCCAATGCCGGATCCAGCCCATTAGCTGGTCCTGGGTCCATTTCATGTCGTCGAGCAGGTAGTGGCGGATGCGCGGCACCAGCAGCGGATGCGAGTCGGCGATGTTGATCAGCGCGAGGCCTCGCAGCCAGGCGCGCGCCGCAGGGTCCTTCGGCAGCAGCGGCGGGTTTGGGTATTTCTCCTCGAGGTATTCGAGGATCGCCAGAGACTGGAACAGCTTTGCGTCGCCGTCGATCAGCGTCGGCACCACCATCTGCGGGTTGACGGTGCGGTACTCGGCGGCGAACTGGTCGCCCTTTTCGAGATGGAGATAGGTGTCGTCGTGGCCGAGGCCCTTGAGGTTCAGCGCGATGCGGACCCGAAACGCCGCCTGCGAGCGGTAGTATGTATAGAGCTTCATTCCTTGTATCCACTGTTGATTTCGTTGGCTTTCTGAGCCGTGATCCGCGTCGATGCTACTGGTTTGCTACTGCCGGCTTTAAAGATGCCGTCCACCTTGGCGGCCGCGTCGTCGTGCAAATGTTCTATCGTGTGGCTGTACCTGTCGAGCGTGAACGCGACCGAATGGCGCCCGTGCCGCTGCGAGTGGTAGTGCACGGCGAGGCCGAGGCGTTTCGCTAGCCGCCAGAAATCGATGGTAATCGCGTTCGGCCCGATTGGGCTCCCATCGACGTGGGTGAAAACTGGCGTGTCGCGAGTTTGCCGGACATGACGACGTCGTGACGGTCGTCCGTGAGGCCGGGCGCAAGCTCGGCGACGCCCTCAAACGGCGAGACGAGATTTTCAACCGCACCGGCCTCTGTAAAGGACCCGAGAACACCGCCGCGGCGGCTGTCGGATATCGCCGTCAAGCTCCGCGTGCTGCTGAGCGAGCAACGGATCGATTTCGGCGGTG
>DASUIE010000213.1:0-5198 GCA_036273175.1 Allostellaceae bacterium | reverse complement strand
ACCGGCGGCGAGGACATGCGCCTGATGGAGGTCGACGAGGCCGCCAGCCACATCAAGGAGCTGGTCGACCCCGACGCCAACATCATCTGGGGCTCGGCGTTCAACAACGATCTCGGCGGCAGGATCCGGGTGTCGGTGGTCGCGACCGGGATCGATGCCGAGGCGCTCGCTCAGCCCGCTCCCGCCAAGGTCTTTACCTTCCCCGCACGCCAGCCGGCGCCGGCTCCAGCGGCGGCTCCTGAGCCGGGCGCGCCCACGGGTGACGAGACGCTCGAGGTCGATCTTTCGGCCGACGAAGCCGAGGGCGGCGACGAGCTGCTGCTCGGCAGCGACGACATCCTGACGAGCCCGGTCGGCTCGGCGCCGATCGCTCCGCCGGACGACGAGGACCAGGGCGACCAGCCGGCCGCGAGCAGCGGCGGCGGCACCTTGTTCGAGCGCATGTCGAACATCGCGCGCGGCGCGCCCAAGGCGCAGATCGACGAGGACGAGCCCGGCTATCGCCGCGAGCCGATCGACATCCCGCGCTTCCTCAATCGGCAAAACAACCAGTAATTCGTCATTGCGAACCCCGGCCTTGAGCCGGGGGAAGCAATCCAGGCGCCGCACTGGATTGCTTCGTCGCTTTCGCTTCTCGCAATGACGCTCCGGTTAATTGCCGGGTTAACGGTTCACCTTTGCTGCACCTCACCGTCCCCTCCGCACGGTTCGCCGTAATCGCTCTAGGCAGAAAGCTTATCGCAAGATTCTCTGTCGCACCGGGAGGATCGATGCGGGGATTGGCACGAAATTCTGTTCTGGGGGCGCTGCTTGCCTGCGGCTGCGGACTCGCGGCGGTCGTCGCCGTGCCTGCCGCGGCGCAGGGCAGCTATTCGCCGTACAATGAGACGGCGGCGGCAGCGCTCGCCCGCTATGTCCGCGCGCTCGCCGATAATCCCAAGGACTTCAATTCGCTGATCGGCGCCGGCCGAGCCGCGCTCGAGCTTGGCGATGCCGAGGCCGCCGCCGGCTTCTTCGCCCGCGCCGACGAGGTCGATCCCAAGAGCCCGCTGCCGCAAGCCGGAATGGGCGCGGTCTCGGTCGCGCAAGGCGATGCCAAGGCGGCGATGCCCTATTTCCAGCGCGCGCTGCAGCTCGGCGCGACCCAGGCGACGATCGGCTGCGACCGCGGGCTCGCCTATGACATGCTCGGCGACCAGGCGAAGGCGCAGGCCGATTATCGAGCGGCGCTGAACGGCGCCGACGGCGATGAAGCGCGCCGGCGCTTGGCGCTCAGCTTCGCGATCGCGGGCAACAAGGCGGAAGCGCTTGCCGCGCTGGCGCCGCTTGCCGCCAAGGGCGATTCGACCGCGACTCGCGTGCGCGCCTTCGTCCTTGCGCTCACCGGCGATTCGAACACCGCGATGAGCGCGATCAACACGGCGATGCCGGGCAGCTGGTCGAGTGTCGCGCCGTTCCTGCAGAAGCTTCCATCGCTTCCCGCGGGCGAGAAAGCCGCCGCGGTCAACCTCGGCATCTTCCCGGATTCTAACGGGACCGCTTTTGCTTATGCAGCGCCACCGCGAGCGGCGCCTTCCACCGTCGCAATGACCGAGACGGTGAGCACCGATCGCCTCGCCGGGGTCGACGCACTTTTGAACTCGCCGGCGGCACCACCTTCACCGCAGCCCGTGTGGGAGCAGCCGCCGTTGCCACAGGCGCAGACAGTCCAGGTCGCTTATTCCGCTCCGCCGCCGCGCCCGGCGACGGAGCAGCGGACGGCGGATGTCACCGACTCCAAGATCTGGCTGCAGCTGGCCAGCGGCCGCAACGCAAGCGCGTTGACCAATCAGTTCGAGCGGATGAAGCGGGACAATGCCGCTTTGTTCGACGGCATCACCGGCTTTGTCGCGGAAGAGTCCGACCGCGCGCGGCTCATCGTCGGTCCGTTCCGAGGGGCCTCCGATGCGAAGATCTTCGCCGACGATCTGCGCTCGATCGGAATCGACGCGTTCCGCTGGACCAGTTCCGATTCCGACAGGATTGTGCCAGTCGCTGGCGAATGAAGCTCCCGCCGGCGGTCGCCGCGGACCCGCAACGGTCGCGCGGCCGCTTCCATCCTGAACAAAGCTCCGGACCGCGCGGGCCGCGCGACATTTTCCAGCGCGACCGCGACCGGATCGTCCACTCGGTCGCGTTCAGGCGCCTGAGGCACAAGACCCAGGTGTTCATCGCGCCCGACGGCGACCACTTCCGCGTCCGGCTCACCCACAGCCTCGAGGTCGCGCAGATCGGCCGAACCATCGCCCGGGCGCTCGGCCTCAACGAGGATCTGACCGAGGCGCTGTGCCTTGCCCACGATCTCGGCCATCCGCCGTTCGGCCACGCCGGCGAGGACGCGCTGAGCGCCGCGATGGTGGTGGTGGGCGGCTTCGACCATAATGCGCACACCACAAGGATCGTCACCAAGCTCGAGAATCCCTATCCGGATTGCGACGGCCTCAACCTCAGCTGGGAAGCGCTCGAGGGGCTGGCCAAGCACAATGGGCCGGTGCGGAACCCGAGCTGGGCGCTGGCCGAAGCCAATGCCGAATGGGACCTGGAGCTCGACAGCTGGCCCGGGCTGGAGGCGCAGGTCGCCGCCATCGCCGACGACATCGCCTACGACAATCACGACATCGACGACGGGCTTCGCGCCGGCCTGCTTCACATCGACGAGCTGGCCGAGCTCCCGGTCGTAAAGCGGCTGTGGGATTCGGTCGGCGAGCGCCATCCCGGCATTTCCGTGGAGCGGCGACAGCGGGCGCTTGTGCGCGACATGATCGGCACGATGGTCGAGGACGTGCTCGCCGAGACCGGGCGGCGCGTGCGCGAAGCGGGCGCCGAGACGATCGAGGAGGTGCGCGCCGCGGGCCGTTCGCTCGCCGGCTTCTCCGACGCGCTCGCGGCGGAGGAGCGCGAGCTCAAGCGCTTCCTTTACGGGCGGCTGTACGACTTGCCGGAGCTGGTGCCGATCCGCGAGGAAGCCGAGCGGGTGGTCGGCGACCTCGCCGCCGCGTACCGGGCCGATCCGGCGCTCCTTCCGCCGGACTGGCGGCACGGCGGCGATCAGGTCCGGCAACTGCGCAACATCGGCGACTTCATCGCCGGAATGACCGACCGGTTTGCGATTGCCCGGCACGAGGAGCTCGTCGGCCCGGTGAATCTTCCGCCCGACCGCTTCTAGCTTTCGGGACGCTAAAGGCCCGCTTCAGAGCGGGTTCAGCCGAATTGATGAAGCTGCGGTGGCAAGAGACTATCGATGCTCAACACCGCAATCGCCCTCAACCGCTTCGGCCTCGGCACCCGTCCTGACGATGCGCTGCCGTCGGATCCCAAGGACTGGCTGACCGGCCAGTTCGGCCGCTTCGAGCCGCGTCCGCAGGCGCTTGCGCAGGTGCCTTCGCGCCGCGAAGTCGTCGGCCAGCTCGCCGATTACATGGCCGAGGCGCGGATGGACGGCCGAGCCAAGCGCCGGATGCAGCCGGCATCACTCACGACCGGCGCCGCGCCCCGGCAGAATGCTGAGCCCGACCCGCTCAAGCGCTTCCTCCGCCAGTCGATTCGCGCCGACTATCTGACCATGAATTCGGCGCGGCTTTCGTCCGCGCTGACGACCGACAACCCGTTCGCCGAGCGGCTGGTCCATTTCTGGGCCAACCACTTCGCGGTCTCGGTCGACAAGCTGCCGGTGATCGGGCTTGCCGGCCTGCTTGAGTTCGAGGCCATCCGGCCGCACCTGTTCGGCCGCTTCTCGGACCTGCTGCTCGCCGTCGAGCAGCATCCGGCGATGCTCGTCTATCTCGATCAGGCGCAGTCGATCGGACCCAATTCCGAGATCGGCCGCATCGCTGCGGAGCGCGGCGGCAAGCAGCGCGGGCTCAACGAGAATCTCGCGCGCGAGATCATGGAGCTTCACACGCTCGGCGTTCGCACCGGCTACAGCCAGGCGGACGTGACCGAGTTCGCGCGCGCGCTGACCGGCTGGACGGTGAGCGGGATCGCGCGCGGACCCGTCGCGCGCTTCATCGGTGGAGGCGACGACGGCCAGTTCCACTTCGCCGATGCGCTGCACGAGCCGGGCGACCGGACGATCATCGGCAAGCTTTACCCGCAGCAGGGCGAGGCGCAGGCCCGCGCCGTCCTCCTCGACCTCGCGGCGAGTCCCGCGACGGCGCGGCACATTGCGACCAAGCTCGCGCGCCATTTCGCCGGCGACGACCCGCCGCAGGCGATGGTCGATCGGCTGGCCCGCGCCTATCTCGCGAGCGGCGGCGACCTGCCGACGCTCTATCGAGCGCTGATCGATTCCCCCGAGGCCTGGGCGCCGCAGCCGCTCAAGTTCAAGACTCCATGGGAATGGTCGGTCTCCGCCTTGCGCGCGGTCGGCCAGAAGGAGCTCGATCAGACCATGGCGGCGGGCATGCTGAAGCAGCTGGGGCAGCCGACATGGCAGCCCGGCTCGCCCGCGGGCTGGGACGATATTGCCGCGAGCTGGGCGGCGCCCGAAGCGCTGATGCGCCGGGTCGAGATCGCTCAGCGGCTGGCGAACAAGGCCGGATCGTCGATCGATGCGCGAGCGCTTGCCGGGAAGGTCCTGCCGGGCGCGCTTTCGGACGCGACCCGGACTTCGATCGCCCGCGCCGAAAGCCCGCAGGAGGGGCTCGCGCTGCTGCTCGTCAGCCCCGAGTTCGTGAGGAGATGAGGATGCTCACCCGCAGGTTTTTCCTCTCTGCCGGCGGCGCGGCCGTCGCGGCGGCCTCGATGCCGCGGATGGCCTTTGCGCGGGCGAATACGAGCCGCCGTTTCGTGTTCATCATCCAGCGCGGCGCGGCTGACGGGCTGTCGACCCTCGGGCCCACTGGCGATCCGCTGCACGCGGGCCTTCGCGGCGACTTCGACCAGGACCTCCAGAACGGCACCAAGCTCGGCAGCTTCTTCACGCTCCACCCGGCGCTCGCCGAGACGGCGAAGATGTACGCGGCGAGGCAAGCGTTGTTCGTCCATGCCATAGCATCGCCCTACCGCGACCGCTCGCATTTCGACGGGCAGAACGTGCTCGAGACCGGCGGCTCGTCCGCCTATCAGCTCAAGGACGGGTGGGTGAACCGGCTGCTGGGGCTGTTGCCTGCGGGCGATTCGAAGGCGCTGGCGCTGTCCGACACGGTGCCGATGGCGCT
>DASUIE010000212.1:0-5937 GCA_036273175.1 Allostellaceae bacterium | reverse complement strand
GCCGCCGGCACCGCGACGTTCTTATAGAAATACCGATACCACTCAGCCGTGATTCGCCCCGCGGCGTCCGCTATCGGAGACCGCGGGACAGGGACTATTTTGGTCACTCCAGGACAGCGCCGATGATCGCGGTCTGGAAGGGATCGCTTCCCGACAACTCGAAGATGCGGTCAAGCCCGCTGTTGCGGCGGGTTGACCCCAACCGCCGGAACATCACCCGGCGCGCCGTGTCGCCGGGCCGTCCCGCCGCCGCGAACATCTGGTTCGACCACACATGGCCGCCATCGTCCGACCAGCGCAGCATGACTTGCGGGTTGCCGCCGTCCGGAACCCCGATGCCGGTCTGCATATCGATCCGCAACTCGGAAAACCGCACCGGCTGATCCGCCGGCTTCTCCAAGGCTCGCCATGTCCGCAGCCATTTCCGTTGCGTCCCGCCATCCGTCGCGGCGGAAAAATCGAGGCTGTAGATGCTGCCGTCGCGGTAATCGCCGACCAGGTTCATGCCGCCGAACACCGCGTGCGCGTTGGCGAAATGGCGATCGAACGTCCCCGCCGTCTGCGGGTTGAGCGCTCCCCTTCGGTGCCACATAGGCGTTTTGGCCGCCGCCGAGGTTGTTGCGTCGTAAACCCACGTCGCATTGCCAGAGGGGAAATTCAGAACGTAGAATTCGTGCCCGTCCTGCTGGTAGCCGTAGGCAATCGCGTCCGAGATTTTCGGGTATTGCCGCCAGATGTCTTCCAGACCGTGCGTAGACACCCGCTGCGCGCGGTGCCCGGCCGCCTGAACAACGACACCATCGCCTTCCACACCCCGCGCCAGCCAGAACAGCGACGATCCCAGCCGCCTTACGCTGTCCTGCGCGACGCACCCGACCTCCAGATACACGCCGTCCAGGCGAGCGAAGGTCAGGCCCAAATTGCCGGCGTTGTACCAAATCTCGGTATGGTTGTTCTTGATGAGCCACAACTCGCGATCGAGCTGGACGATTGCCACGAGGTTGTCGGGATCGGCCGAGGCGTCGCCAAAGTTAAGGGCGTTCCATGACGTGAAATCGAGCAGGTCGGATTGGAAGAATAGCGAGCTGCCCGGCTGCGTGATGACGCCGTATCCGTCCTGCTGCGTCGCGGCGATTGGCGAGGCCGCCGTGAACGGCACGGCAATCGCCGCCCACCCGGCCCCGGATGACCACGAAAACCCTGAATCTCCGGCGAAGACCGCCAGCTGCGGCCCGTTGTCGATGATGTAGGCCGGGACTCCGGTCGCTATGCCGCCACCGAGGAAAACGACCGCGTTATTGGCGTTGACCTGGTAGAAACTGTCGCCCGAAACGACAAACAGCCCGAAATTCGCGCTCGTGTGCATGGCGCGGATCGGGCCGGCGCCGACCGTGACGAACGCCGTCAGGCCGGGCGTCGCATACAAGGCGCCCGGCGCCTTTCCTTGCCTTGTCTCGACGACCTCGGGATAGAGGTTGATGAGTTGATTATCGGCGAGATTGGTCGAGCGCGAGACCTCGAAAGGCCCGAAAATCGGCGTGCGCAATTCGGGCTCAGGCAGAGGCGGCGACGGTTTCCCGCAGCCGCTCGACCGACCATCGTTTATCGATCTTGACGTTGCGCTCCCGCGCCAGCGCGATCAGCGCGCCGCGCTCGTCGGCCTCGGCCATCGTGGCCGCCTTCTCCGCTTCCCGCGCGGCTTTCCAGGCGCGGAATTCCGCCAACTCGTCGGTCGGAAGGTTTTCCTCGGCCTCCGGGCAGGCGGGCGCGTAGGGACGGCCCATGACATCGGCGTATTCCGCCGGTCCCTTGACGATGACGCCCTGATCCCGCTCCTTGCCGGGCGGCACGACGTACATCGGCCAGGTGTTGTCGGCCGCCGCCGCGTTGGGGTCCTGAACGACCCGGCCGTTTTCCCATCGCGGGTATTGTCGCGGTCCCGTGTAGCCCGGCGGCACCGGCGCTGCTTGGTTGCGGACAAACGCCGCCTCGCCGGCCTCGGTGTTCGGCGACACATAGCCCCGGCTCTGGTAGTACGCCTCCTGGTCCTCGTTGTTGACGACGACCGGCGGAAACATGACGGCGCGGCCCGGCGGCGCGTTGCCGCCGCGGCCGACGGCGTTGTCATCGGAAATCGTGCCCGGCTGAAACGACGGATGGTTCATCGTCAGCGGGAAGCGCTGGTACTGCCGCATCACGCCGGGTCCGTCTCGTCATGGTTGGCCGACAGGTCGAGCGCCGGATTGAACGGCGGGTCCGTCGGCTCGGGTTCCGGCAGGGTCTCGTCGCCCGAATGATCGGGCTGCGGCGCCGCGGCGGCCGGGTCGTCCTCCGGCCCGTGCACGATCTTGTCGTTGCCGGCCTCGTCCTTCACCATCTTCGGGTATTCCTGGTGCACGTAGCCGCCTTCGTCGGCGCGGATCGCCGCCGCTTCCGCGTGCACCGCATCGCTGGCGGCCCGCGCGTGCGCCTCGTCGCCCCCGGCGCCGGTGACGGCATCCCAAACCGCTTTCGCGATGCGCTCGATGTGTTCCATCATCATGCCGCTTCATCCTTCTTCGGTAGAGACCGCAGATAGCGGTCGTAATTGCCGACGTAGCGCTTGCCGGTGCGACGGTCGGTATGGCCGAAATCGATATCCGGCCAGCACCAAATCATTCCGCCGATAAAGGTCCAGAGATTGCAAAACCCGTAATCCTCGCCCCACCAGCGGCCATGATTGACCCCTTGGGGGAACAGGTCCCACGCCCGGCCCTTCTCCGCTCCCGTCGCGCGATCCCAATCGTCAAAGGCGCGCTCCGGGTACATGTCCCGCAGATGAAGGATCGCCTCGCGGGTGACACACAAAAACCCCGCCGGCGCGCCGGAGGCCGACAGCCAGCCGTCCGCCCGCCCCAGCGGCTGATAGGTGTGGAGATCCACATTGAGGACGACCGGGTAATCCTCGCCCTTGTCGTCCTTCATCGGGTAGGCGCCGAACGTCACCGGCAAGCCGGCGTCGATGAGTTTCAGCACCGCCTCGGCTGGCCAGTCCAGATCGTCATCGAGGAAGAACAGGTGCGTCGCGTCGGTGCGCAGGAAATGGGCGACGAGCGTGTTGCGCGCCCGTTGGACATAGCAGTCGCCCCCCACCATCTCGGCCGAGACCGCATCGCCGCGCGCGTGCAAGGCGGCAACGGTGCGATCGAGGCTTTCGAGGTAGGGCTTCGCGGGTCCCGCGAAGCTCGGCGTGGCGAAAAAGACGTGCATCACGCGCCGGCGATCATGCCGTTCTGCACCAGCGTCGCCCGCAACTCGTTGACGAGCGTAATGACGGCGTTGGCCTGCGCCGAGGTCGCGAAACCCCACGGCGAGGTTGTCGTCGCGGTCGTCGTCGTCACCGCCGCCTGCGCCGAGCCGCTGCGCTGCGCCACCGGCGTCGCGCCGTAAAACGCGATCAGGTCGGTCTCGCTCTGGCCCAGCACATTGCCGTCGGCGCTGCCGTTGGACAGTTGCCGCTTGTTGCTTGTCGTCATTGCCATGATGAGGCTCCTTCAGATAAGCCGCACGACATGCGGGTTGCGCCAAGTCTTTTCCTGACCGGACGCAATGGCTTGTTCGATGGCCTCGCAGAGCGGACGAACAAATTGGTCGTCGCCCTTGGGGCCGATGGGGATGAGTTTTCGCCCGGTCGCCGAAATCGGATCGAACGCCTCGACGAACACCTGGTAGCGGGGCGGCGGCGGCAGCCGAGTCGGCTTCGGCATCGCCCGGCCCCACGGGTTGAGGGGCCGGAAATCCGGCATGCCGGCAGGGTTGCCGCCGCTCGTCCGCACCAGCGGCTTGGCGGGTTGCGCGGCCATCAGCCGGTCAACCGAACGACCAACTCGGGATAGTAGGCCGCCAGACCGTACAGAATGTCCACCCGGCACGGCACGACATCGTTGTTGACATCGTAGGCCCGCAGGATGCGCATCGAGATGCCGCGATATTCGTTGCGGGCCGCGAAATCGACGCCGCTCGGCATTTCCAGCGGCACCGTCACGAGGCCGAACGCGTCCCTGGTGAAGGCCAGGTTCTGCGGATATTTGGTGCTCGCCGATCCCTTGACGGTGATCGCCGCCGAATTGGCGGGCGAGGAATCGACCGTTTGGTACGGTCCCGAGGTGACGATCGATGGATAGATGCCGATCGTCGAATTTCCGGAGCCGTCGCTGTTCGCCGTCGCCGTGACGACAAAATTCTGCAATACGCCGGTGCTCTGGAAATTCTGCGGGTTTACCGCGTTGACGCCGGCGATCGTGAACACGTCGCCCTGGTTCAGCAGTCCGGTGACGCTGTTGCTCCAGCCGTTCGTGATGAGCGAGGAGCCGGTCTGCCCGGCGCCGTTGACCTGTCCGGACCCGCCCAAGGCGCCGACCGTCTGCGCTTGGACGTTCTGGTCCTCGTAGATCGAGAAATTGGCGATCTTGGCGAGAAAGCCCTTGAGGGCCGGCTCCGCGACGGACGTCACGTAGAGGCCCGACAACCCCGCCGCCATCGACCAGTAGGCGGCCGGCCCGAGCACCAGGCAGCGGTCGTCCTGCGGCACCGCGCCTTCGTCCATCCGCTGCCCCACTGCGGCGAGGAACGAAAAGGCGTTCGGGGTCGTGCCGGGCGTGCCGACGAGGTTGAAGGCCTGGTTGTAGAGGCCCAGCACGTCGAAATCGATCTTGTTGGCCAGCGGCTCGGAGGCGGGCTTCAGATAGCGCTCGCTGAATTCCTCGATCGCCAGCGTCAGCTCCGTCTCGGAAAACTGGAAATCGACGTGCTTCTGGTTGCTGATCGTGATCGAGGTCGAAGGCTCGGTGATGTTCTGGATTTGCAGCGCCGGGCCGGACGAGACGGTGAACTTGTTCGGCTTGCGCACCGTCAATGTGCTGCCGATCTTGACGAACTGGTTTTCGAACTGCCGGTTGACCTTGGACGCGGCGACGAGGTTGTTGCCGAGCATCGTCAGCGTTTCCTTGCTGATGACGCTGGGAGTGAGGACCGTATTGGCCATCTTGAGGCTCCAAAGCGGGATGAAGGGAATGGCCGTAAGGCTGGCCACGCCGCGTTCCTCGCCAGGGAGCCGACTTTCAGCCTCGGTCGGACTATCGAGGGAGCCGACAACAACGCGGTCGGACTATCGCGGGCGCCGGAAGGCGCCGGGTATTGGCGAAACCTTTAGTGGCGGCTCAGTGCCGCGAGCCGGCGCGATGCGTATTCTTCCATCGTCTCGTCTTCGGGCGATTTCGCCACGGCCGCCGCCGCCGCCGCCCGCATCGGCGCGATCGGCGCCGGCGCGGTCGGGGCTTTCGCCGATGGCGCCGTGATCCGCGCCGCGATGCGGCCGATTTCCAGCAATTGCCGCGCCGCGTCCGGCGCGGGGAGCCCGGCCATCTGACCGGACTGGTAGACGCCTCGCGTCATGCCGGCGATGCGGGCCGCTTCCTCGGGGTTCTCGCCAAGCCAATAGGCAATCTGCGGCCCGTGCTCGTCCAGCAGGATAGCCTCCGCCATGACCCGGGAAATCGGCAGATCCTCGGCTTCGGCGACTTCGATGTAATCGGGCGTTGCGGCCATGAATTTGGCCCGCCGATCAAAAAACGCCGCGTTCACCCGCTCGCTCTCGGTCGCCGATTCCTGCCGCCGCGCCCGCTCGGCCTCTTCCGCCAGCCGCTGCCGCTCGCTCTGCCGCGTCGCGTCTTGCACGCGACGGGCGGCCTTCTCCGCCGCCCATTCGACGATCGCCGCGTCGTAATCGTCGGGATTGGCGAACGCGGCACGATCGGGTCTCGCCGGTTCGGCGGGCGCCGGAGGCGCCGGAGGATCGGCTGGGCGGGAAGCCGCCAACTCGGCGAGGCGAGCCAAAGCCGCGTCGCGTTCCGCTTCCGCCGCCCTTCGCGCCGCCGAGGCGCGTTCGAACTTCTCCTG
>DASUIE010000211.1:0-14058 GCA_036273175.1 Allostellaceae bacterium | reverse complement strand
TGCATCTTGCCGTCATGGGTCGAGCGATGGGCAAAATCGTTCAGCTCCTGCATCGGCAGGCAGTCCATGTCGGCGCGAAGCCCCACCGAGCGGAGCGAGTTGCCGCGCCTGATCGTCCCGATCACGCCGGTCTTGGCGAGGCCGCGATTTACTTCGCAACCATACTCGGCGAGCTTTTTGGCGACGATGTCGGCAGTGCGCTCCTCCTCGAACCCGATTTCGGGGTGGGCATGGATGTCGCGTCGGATCTCCGTCAGCTCGTCGGCGAATTCGAGTATTTCGGGGACCAGCGGCATTTGCGTTCCTCGGATGGGCGAAACCGAGTGTCACATAACACGGCTTTCGCCGAAAGTGCCGCGCACAGGCAAACAGCCCGAGGTCGCCCCCGGGCTGCCGCAACTGCCGCTGCAATCTTGGGCGGTCAGGCGCGCTTGAAGCCCTCAAGCTCGTTGGCGGCCCAATCGATCGCCTGGGCGACCGTCTTTCCCTGGCTGGTACACTGGGCGATCATCTTGGTCGCGGTCGCCTGGGCATAGATCTGGTTGGCGATGCCGACCGGCGCCGGGCTGTAGGGGATCACCATCTCGACGTCACCGCGCGGCGGGTAGTTGTAGACGGTCCCCTTTGGCGGCGCGCCATCGGCCCAGGTCTTGAAGTCGTGCAGCCCCTCGAACGGCGGGATGTCGTAGCCCTTGCTGGCCGCGACGGTCTGCTCGACATTGCCTTTCTGGCACAGGAAGGTGAGAAGGCTCTTCGCCGCCGCCTTGTTCGGCGAAAACTTCCACACGCCCCAGAAGAACGGCACCGCCGCCGCAAAGCGCCCTTTCGGCCCCTTCGGCGGCGGGAAGGTCCACAACAGCTCGCCGACTTTCGGCGCGTCGCGCACCGCCACGGCCCAGGCCGAGGGCGGGTTGAAGATCATCGGCCCGTCGCCGGAAATCAGGTATTTGTTGTTCGACGCGTCATCCCAGGCAAAGGCGTCCTTGGGCGAGACCGCCACCATCTTCTGAAACCATTCGAGCGCCTGCTTCATTCCGTCGGTCTTGACCGTGATGTTGCCGTCCTTGTCGACGAGCGCGGCGCCCATGCTGCGGAAGACCGGGTCGACCCACGACACCGAGTCGTTGGTGACGCCATAGCCGACCCCGATCGGGTGCCCCGCCTTGGCGAATTTCTGGGCGGCATCGAGGAAGAAGTCCCAGGTCCACTTGTCGTTGAGATCCTTGTCGGCGGGGGCGCCCGCCGGATAGGCCTTCTGGACGTCGAAGCCGACGATGTCCTTGAACATGTCGATGCGGCCGCAAGACGGCAGGGTCGGGCTGCCTACGCAGGCCGGCACCGCGATCCAGTGGCCTTCCTGCTTGGCGACGTATTCGATGCCCGGGCTGATCTTGCCGTTGGCGGCGGTCAGCGGGGCCATGATGTCGTCCATCGGCTCCAGATTGTCGGTCTGCGCCGCCGCCGCCCAGGCGAGGAAGGTCAGCATGTCGTGACCCGACTTGGCCTGCGCCTCGGCGGCCTGGGTCAGGTTGAGCTTGTCGCCCTGCGAGGTGATGTAGTCGATCTTGATCTCGACCTTTTCCTTCGCGGCCCACTCGTTGCACAGCTTGGTCAGGGTGTCGTTGGCGCCGGGAACCCAATGGTCCCAGAAGCCGACATTGAGCTTGCCGGCGGCGAAGGCGCCGCGCACGAACGGCGCGGAAAGACCCGCAGTGGCGGCGATGGCGCCGGCCCCCGTAAGCACGCTTCGGCGAGTCGGAATTATCCTGTGCATGTGCCTCTCCTGTTCTTGAAAACCCAACCCTTGCGGGCTTAATGGCTCAGCGCCTGGCCGCGACAATATATCGCTTTTTTGGCGGAGTCTCGGGTCAAGAGAGGCACCCGCCGGCAGGGGTAGGCCCCCGCCGGCGGTGTCGGGCAACTAGCTCCGCATAAAGCCTTCGAGCTCGTTGGCGGCCCAATCGAGAGCCTGGTCCATGGTTTTGCCCTGCTGGGTGTACTGGGCAATCATCTTGGTCGTGGTCGCCTGCGCGAAGATCTGGTTGCCGATCCTGGCCGGGGCCGGCGAGCCGGACACGGATTCGATCACCTCGCCGCGCGGCGGGTAGTTGTAGATGCCGCCCTTTGGCGGGCCTTCGTCGGCCCAGGTCGCGAAGTTGCGCAGCGGCTGGAAGGCGGGGATGTCGTAACCCTTGCTGGCGGCGACCATCTTGCCGACCGAATCCCGCTCCCACAGCTTCATCAACAGGCTCTTCGCCGCCGCCTTGTTCGGCGAGAAGTTCCAGATGCCCCAGTAGGAAGGCTGGCCCGGGTCGAACCGGCCCTTCGGCCCCTTCGGCGAGGGGAAGTGCCAGCACTGCTCGGCCACCTTCGGCGCGTCGCGCACCGCGACGGCCCAGGCCGAGGGCGGGTTGCTGATAAACGCCGCCTCGCCCGAGATCAGGGCCTTGTTGTTGCTCGAATCGTCCCAGGCGAAAACGCCGTTCGGCAGGTTCGGCACGAGCTTTTTGAAGAACTCGAGCATCTGCTTGACCGGGTCAGACTTGACGGTGACGTTGCCGTCCTTGTCGACCAGCTCGGCGCCGTAGGCGGTGAAGATCGCGCCGACCCAATTCATCGAGTCGCCGGTCTGGCCCATCGGCATCCCGAACGGGTGCCCGGCCTTCTTGCATTTCTCGGCCGCCTGGAGCCAGAAATCCCAGGTCCACTTGTCGGCCAGCTCCTTATCCGGCGGGCCGCCGGCCGGGTACATCTTGGTCACGTCGAGGCCGACCGCTTCCTTGAAGATGTCGATGCGCGCCACCGACGGCAGGGTCAGCGTGTTGGGGATCGACGGCACCGCGATCCAGTGACCGTTCTGGATGCCGAGATACTTCACCGCCGCGCTGGGCTCGCCGTATTTGCCGATCAGCTCCTTCATCATGTCGTCGGCGGGTTCCCACTGCTCGGCCTTGGCCGGCGCGTACCAGCTCGGCTGGCCGATGATGTCGTGCCCGGACTTCGCCTGCCCCTCGGCGGCGCCCATCAGCATCAGCTTGTCGCCCTGGCTGGTGACGAAATCGACGGTCAGCTCGACCTTTTCCTTCGCCGCCCACTCCTTGGCGATCCCTTCCAGGGCGCTGTTCGCGCCGGGAACCCAGTGGTCCCACACCGCGACCGACAATTTGCCGGCCGCAAAGGCGCCGTGGGCGAACGGGAGCGGCAACGCGCTCGATGCCGCCGCGACGGCGGCGCTCTTCAGCATCGCCCGCCGGGTGATTTTTCCAGTCATAGGTCCTCCACGCTCTCTTGCCGGTCCAGCCGGCCATCGTCTCGCCGGGAGCGGCAAGACCGGCCCGGATACTAGCTATCCCGCGAGGGATTACCTCACGCGATTTGGAAGAGCGGCGATGCCTAAAAGCTGAGCCGGGTGCGGAATATCAGCTCGGCATAGAAATAGAGCTCGGCGTCGAGGGAGCGCTTGACGTTCTCGCCGCGGCGGAACCCGTGCGCCTCCCCGGAGAAAAGCAAATACCCGACCGGAATCCCTTGCTTTTTCAAGGCGTCGACCATCATCTCGGTCTGGTTCGGCGGAACCACCTTGTCGTCCGCGCCCTGGAAGAAAATGACCGGGCTGCGGATGTTGGCGGCATGGGTCAGCGGCGAGCGCTGGCGGTACAGCTCGGCCTCCCGCGGGTAGGGGCCGATCAGCCAGTCAAGATATCGTGATTCGAATTTGTGGGTGTCGCGGGCGAGCGCCGCGACGTCGCTGACGCCGTAATAGCTGGCGCCGCCCTTGAACACATCGCTGCCGGCAAGCGCGGCGAGCACCGTATAGCCGCCGGCGCTGCCGCCGGTGATGACGGCGCGCTGAGGGTCGGCGAGGCCGGCCGCGGCGGCATGGCGCGCGGCGGCGATGCAGTCCTCGACATCGACGACGCCCCACGCCCCTTCGAGCCGGTCGCGATAGGCTCGGCCGTATCCGGTGCTGCCGCGATAGTCGATATCGGCGACGGCGATGCCGCGGCTCGTCCAGTACTGGATGCCGAGGCTCAGTGTCGACGAGGCCGACGAGGTCGGCCCGCCGTGACACTTGACGACCAGCGGCGGCCTCTCGCCGGCGGGCGCGGCGTGGTCCGGGTTGGCCGGCGGATAAAAATTGGCGTGCGCGGTCTCGCCGTTCGCCGTCGGAAACTCGACGTGCTGGGCGACCGAGAAATAGCGTTCCCATTCCGAGGTGTCGGAGGACCGGCGAAGGATGTCGTACGCGCCTGTCTCGGAGTCGATCGAGACGACCGCGCCGGGTCCGGTGGCGCTGCCGGCGAGGCAGACGATGCGGCCGTTCCGGGCCTGGATCGATCCGAACGCGGCGAAGGGCAGCGAAAGCGGCGTCAGTCTGCCGCTCGATATCTCCAACCGCGCCAGCACCGAGCGCCCGCCGTCATCGAAGGTGCAGATCAGGCGATCGGCGCCGAGAAAGGCATAGCTCGCCTGTCCCAACACCCACTGTGCCCCGGCGAACTCGGCGGCACGCGGACAGATCGGGCGAGCCGTCTCCCCGTCGAAGCGGTAGAGGTTCCACCAGCCGCTGCGGTCGGAGATGAAATGCAGCACGCCATCCGGCGACCAGAGCGGCTGCGCCACCGATTCCCTGTCGCCGCCGGCGACGCGCCGGGCCGACGCGAGCCCGCCATCCTCGGTTATGTCGGCGACCCACAATTCGGTGCCGACCCAGGGCATGTTCGGGTGGTTCCACGATACGAAGGCGAGGCGCTTGCCGTCCGGCGAGAGGCGCGGCGCGGCGTAGAAGTCGCAGCCTTGGGCGAGGACGCGTCCGGCATTGACCCGGTCGAGCTCGACCGCGACGACCAGATTGTCGACCCGTCCGCCGGCGGCGTGCTCCTCGCGGATGCCGATCCAGCGGTTACGGGTACGGTCGATCGCGCCGTCCGCGTGACGCAGCCCGCCACCCTCGGGAGTCACCGGCTCCGGCGCGGCGCCGGGCGCGGCACGATAAAGCCGCTGGTCGGTGAAATTGGTGAAATAGGCGACGCCGCGATCGACGGTGACGCTGCCGCCGCCGTATTCGTGGACGCGGGTCCTGGTGTTGTACGGCGCCGGGGTCACGTCGGTCCCGTTGCGCACGAGCACGTTGCGGCCGCCCTCGGCCGGGCGCGACTCAATCCAGTAGGTGTCGTCGCCGTCGAGCTGGACCGCGCTCAGCCCGATCGACCCGGCGACGATCAGGTCCGAGGTGATCGGCGAGCGCCAGGCGCCGTAGGGCAGGGTTTGCATCCGCTAGACCTCGCGCATCGCGCCGTCCGCCGCGGCGGACTCGGAAATCGCGATAAAGCTGTTGGTGACGTTGACGATTTGCTCGGGCGGGATCGGGTAGGGGGCGATCCCGGCAACCGCGTCGGCGAAGTGGTCGAGGTTGATCCCGACCGAATCCGGCGCCGACAGCTTGAGGCGCTCCGGTTCGGCGCCGCCGCGGCGGATCACCAACTCGGTGCGGCTGACCGCCTCGGCCGAGCCGTTGCGGCAAAAGGCATGGACGCGCAGAAAGGTCGGGGTCGAGCGCACGGCGGCGAGCGTTCCGCCGATCCCCGAAGCGAATTCGAGCAGCACCGCGACCGTGTCGTGCGGGTCGGGCGGCGGCTTTTGCGACAGCAGCCGCGCCGAGAGTCGGCGCACCGGCCCGGCGATGCGGATCATCGCGTCCAGCACGTGGATGCCGGTGCCGGTCATCCCGCCGACCGGCGTCTCGGTCTTGTCGTCGCGCCAGGCGGCAAACCCGGCCGCGACCTCATTGGAGAAATTGCCCTCGACGTGGAGAAGGGGGCCCATCTCGCCGCTGTCGACCCTCCGGATCACCTCGGCGATGGCGGGGAAATAGCGCTTGTCGGTGCCGATGCCGAGAACCACCCCGGCGTCGCGGCAGGCGCCGACCGCCCGCGCGGTGCCTTCGCGCGTCAGGGCCAGCGGCTTTTCGCAGAACACCGCCTTTCCGGCGGCGGCCGCGGCGACAACCTCCGCGACATGCCTTGTGTGCGGGGTCGCCAGCACGACCGCGCCGATCGCGGGGTCGGCGAGCACGGCGGCATAGTCGCTGCCACCGGCGATGCCGCGGTCGCGCAGATAATCGGCATGCTGCGCCGGGTCGCGGCTGACCGCTCGGGTGAAGCGGATTTTGCCGCTCTTGCCCTGCACCGAATTGACCAGCGTGCGGCCCCAGCGGCCGAGTCCGACGATCGCGGCGTCGATCATCGGCCTTCGCTTTCCGCCCAGCGTTTCATCAGCGCGTTGGAGGGACGGGTCTCGTCGACGAGCTTCCGCGCCGTCTCGGCGCCGCCCACCGGCAACAGCTTCGGGTCGAGGAGGCCGATTTGCGCCAGCACCGAGGCCTGATCCCAGTAGATGTGCTCGTGATAGAGCTTCGGCCCGCGGAAATTGATGATCGCGACGAGGGGCACCTCGACATAGCGCCCGGTCGGCGCGACCCCGGGCAGCATCCAGTCGATCTCGACGTCATGGGTGAAGCAGAACAGCATTTCATCGACGAGGCGGTCGGCGCCGATCGTGCGCGAGATCGGGATGAGACGCGTGTCCTTCGGGTTCGAGTTGACGAAATGGTTCCGGTAGAAGCGCGCCAGCTCGGCCTGGCCGACGCCGCCGGTCATCGTCGGCACGTGATTGACGTAGGGCTCGGCGACCATCGTCGCCATCGTTTGCGGCACGTCGCGCAGCCCGAACTCGAAATAGCAATGCTGCTCCCATAACGCCGCGAGGTCGTAATGCGGTCCGATCGCCCGGCGCAGCGCCGCGATCGAGCGCGAATGCGCCAGCGACGCGGCCGGCTTGTCGTATTCCGGGGCGCCCTTGCGGTGAAAGCCGGGCTTGACCCCGGGATAGACGAAGACCTCCTTGCCGCCGGTCGACAGCGAGGTTTCGCCGGCGATGTGGAGGGTGACGGGCGATCCGGTCCCGGCGAGGGACACGATCCCGACCGGGTCGTAGCCGACCGCGACCGCGACGGCCTCCTGCTGCGCCTGGCGATAGGCGACCGAGGCGCCGGCGCCGATGCCGAGCGCGCCGATCCCGCCGACCGTCTCGGGCCGGGCGCGCAGCGCGGCGAGAGCGGCGCCGATGTCGGCATGGGCCGGGACCGAGAGGACGACATAGCCCTCCTCGGCGTAAAACTCGGCCAGCGCCCGGTCGGCGCCGATCATCAAGAGACCGGGGCCGCTTCCCTGTTCCGGCGTGGCGACGTCCATCTTCCCCTCCGCGCTTGTCCCGCCGACGATAGCGGACAGGCGCCGGCGGAGACAGAGGCGGAGGCTACTTGGTGCAGTCTCCCATCATGCCGGCCTCGCATTTCGGCAGCGGCGGCGATCCGGGCGGACGCGGCGGCACCGGCCTCGGCCCGGCGGCGACGGCGGGCGTTGCCGGATGCGGCGCCGGGGCCGGGGCGGGAGCGCACCCGGCCAGAGCGGCCACGAGCATCACACCGGAAGCGGCGAGCAGTCGAACCTTCATCAAGCGGATTCCATTTACGTTTCAAGGGTCGGGGAACGCTAGCGCGCCCCCGCGGCGGCGAACAGGTCGCATCGGGATGCGGCGATTTCGTGGCGTTGCGGGGCGCGCGGGCCGATCGGGGGCACTCGCGAGGGCGATGGCGATTCGCTCCGGGGGCCTACTCTTCGTCCTCGCCGATCTGCTCGTCGTCGGGATCGTCGGCGGCGATGCGGTAGTTGCCGTTGAGCCAGGCGCCGAGGTCGAGATCGCGGCAGCGCGCGGAACAGAAGGGCCGGTGGCGCGGCGCCGCGGGCTTGCCGCAGCGCGGACACGGGCGGGGCTCGGGGATCGGCGGGTCCTGGTCCATCGCCTCGATATCGTTATCGCGGCGCGATCGTGAAAGGGCTGGGGGCGTCGCCCGCGTCGGCGAGCTCGATCGCGCGGCCGAGCCGTGCTTCGAGCGCGGCGAGAGCGGCGGCGGCGGGACCGCGCAGGGCGGCCGCGACGGGGGCGGAAGCCAGGAGGCGCCACTGCCCGGCCGGATTGGCGCGGGCTTCGCGCAACAGCGCCTTGAGCGCGGCGAAGGCGAAACTCAGGGCCGGGTCGCCGAGCTGGGCCGACAGCGACGGCGCGCGATAGGGCCGCACGATCTCGATATGGCCGAGCCGGGTCCAGCCCAGCACTTGCGGCTTCGCCGGATCGGCGGCGAGGGCGCCAGCGAGCGCTCCGGCTACGCGCTGGCGCGGGCCGCGGCCCTCCAGCCCGACGAAATCGACGACGATGCCGCCGCCGAGATTGCGCCGCCGCGCCTCGCGCGCGATCACCTTCGCGGCGGCGAGATTGGCGTCGAGCGCCGTGCGCGCGGCGGAGCCGGTCTCCGGTGTGCCGGTATCGACGTCGATCAGTGTCGCGGCCTGGGTCTGCTCGATATGCACCTCGCCGATTCGGGGCGACAGCGCGGCGGCGAACTCCGCGTCGAGATCGAGCGGAAGGTCGCGGCCGATCTCGGCGCCGGGGAAGACGGCGCGCAGCTCCGGCAGGACCGCTGGGTCGTCGGCGATCACCGTATCGGGCGGGGCGGAGAGGGCGAGCGCCAGGTTCGCCGCGAACCCCCCAGCGGCCGGATAGAGCTGCGCCGGCGGCTCGACCGGGGCGAAATCGCCGGCGACGCGCGTCGTCAGGCGCGCGCCTTTGTCGGGCTGGGCCTCGCGCCGCACCTGCACGACGACCCGCGCGCCCTCGTCTAGGGCCGTTCCTTCGCGCCGCGGCGCGAGCCCGGGCCGGGCGTCGCCGATTTCGACAAAGGCCGAGTCGAGCCCTTTTGCGACGCGAATGACCCGGCCCGAATGGATGCTGCCGGCCCGCTTGCGGTCGCCGCGCTCGACGTGAAGCTCGACCGCGTCTCCGTCCTCGAGAAGCGCGGCGCGCCACTCGCCGGGGCCGGCGGAGATTACGAGGTCGCGGCGCAATAGCCCTGCCCGGCAAGAAGCTGCGCCGCCTCGAAGAGCGGCAGGCCGACAACGTTCGAATACGACCCCGACATCCACGCCACAAAGGCGGCCGCCTTGCCCTGGATCGCATAGCCGCCGGCCTTGCCCCGCCACTCCTCGGTCGCGAGGTAGCGGGCGATCTCGATGTTTGTAAGGCGCTTGAAGAGAACCTGACTAACTATCTCTCGCGACGAGATATTGTCGTTCGGATTCATCACCACAATCGCGCCGATGACCCGGTGCCGCCGTCCCGACAGCAGCGTCAGGAACTGCCGTGCTTCCGCCTCGGTCTCGGGCTTGCCGAGGATGCGGCGGCCGCAGGCGACGACCGTATCGGCGGCGAGGACCAGTGCGTCCGGGTGGCGCCGCCGCACGGTCTCGGCCTTGGCGCGGGCGAGGCGGGCGGCGTGGAGGCGGGGAAGCTCGCCGGGCAGCGGCGTCTCGTCGATGTCGGCGGGGTCGACGATGTCGGGCTCGATGCCGATCTGCCGCAACAAGTCGAGCCGGCGCGGCGAGGCCGAGGCCAGCACCAGCCTCGCGGTCACGACCGAGGATGCTCCCCGAGACCGTGCGACGCGGCCTTCAAATGCAGCACGCAGATCAGGGTGAACAGCCGCCGCGACGTGTCTCGGTCGATCTCGGCCTTCTCGGCAAGGCGTTCGCGCAACAGCTCGGCGCCCTCGTTGTGAAGACCCCGGCGGCCCATGTCGATCGCCTCGACCTGGCCGAGATTGCCGGCGCGGATCGCCTTCGAGTAGCTCTCGCAGACCATGAAGTAGTCCTTGACGACGCGGCGGAACGGCGCGAGCGGCAGGGTGATCGTTTCGGTCTCCGCATCGACCTCGCTCGTCACGTCGATCTGCAGGCGCCTTTCCTCGACCGCCAGGTGGAGCTTGAACGGGCCAATGCGGCCGGACGCGAGAGCGAAACGGTTGTCGTGCAGCAGGTCCTGGATCGCGGTGGCGCGCTCGTGCTCGATCTCCGGATTACGGCGGACGACGGTGCGCTCGTCGAGCGTGATCGCGGCGATGTCAGGCACGATTGCCCCGGATCGACAGCGACAGCGCGTGCGCGTCGAGCCCCTCCGCCTCGGCGAGCCGGATCGCCGCCGGGGCCAGGGCGGCGAGGCTTTTCGCGTCGCAGCCGACGAGCGTCGTGCGCTTCATGAAATCGAGCACGCCAAGCCCGGAGGAAAAGCGGGCGCTGCGCGCAGTCGGCAGCACGTGGTTCGGCCCGGCGACGTAATCGCCGACCGCCTCCGGCGCGTAGCGGCCGAGGAAGATCGCCCCGGCATGGCGGATTTTGGCGGCGAGGGCTTCGGGCGCGGCGACCGCCAGCTCGCAATGCTCCGGCGCGATGCGGTCGACGAGGCCCACCGCCTCGTCCCAGTCGCGCACGAGGATCGTCGCGCCGTTCACCTGCCAGCTCGCGCGGGCGATCTCGGCGCGGGGCAGGCTGGCGAGATGCGAGGCGATTGCGGTTTCCACCGCTGCCGCGAATTCGGCCGTATCGGTGACGAGGATAGCCTGCGCGGCGGTGTCGTGCTCGGCCTGCGAGAGGAGGTCGGCGGCGATCCAGGCCGGGTCGTTGTCGCGGTCGGCGACGACCAGGATTTCCGACGGTCCGGCGATCATGTCGATCCCGACCTTGCCGAAGACGCGGCGCTTGGCGGCGGCGACATAGGCGTTGCCCGGGCCGACGATCTTGTCCACCGCGGCGATCGTCGCGGTGCCGTAGGCGAGCGCGGCCACGGCCTGGGCGCCGCCGACGCGGTAAATCTCCTCGATGCCGGCGAGCCGCGCGGCGGCCAGCACCAGCGGGTTCAGTACCCCGTCCGGCGCCGGCACGACCATGACGAGACGCCCGACCCCGGCGACCTTCGCGGGGATCGCGTTCATCAGCACCGAGGAGGGATAGGCCGCCGTCCCGCCCGGGACGTAGAGCCCGACCGAGTCGAGCGGCGTCCAGCGCATCCCCAGCTTCACCCCCGCCGCGTCGACGTAATCGATCGAGGCCGGAAGCTGCTTTTTGTGGAACGCCTCGATCCGCCCGGCGGCGAAGCGCAGCGCCGCGACCGCTTCCGCCGGCGCCTCGACGTCGCGCTCGGCCCGAGACAGGCGCAAGGTCTCCGGGGTCAGCCTCACCCTGTCGAAGCGGTCGGTGTACTCGATCAGCGCCGGGTCGCCGCGGGTCGCGACATCGTCGACGATCGCGGCCACCGCGCCGTCGACATCGGCGGACGTTTCGCGTTTCTGCGCGAGCAGCGCGGCGAACGCATCGGCGAACCCGGGATCGCGGGTCGAGAGGGCGACGGCCATCTAGGGGCCGCCATCGACCGCCGCGCGAAAGCGCTCGATCCAGCCGCCGACTTCGTCGGGGCGGGTCTTCAGCGCCGGGCGGTTGACGATCAGGCGCGAGCTGATGTCGGCGATGTGCTCGATCTCGACAAGGCCGTTGGCCGACAGCGTCTTGCCGGTCTGCACCAGATCGACGATGTGGCGGCACAGGCCGAGGTTCGGTCCCAGCTCGATCGCGCCGTTCAGCTTGATACACTCCGCCTGCACCCCGCGCGCGGCGAAATGGCGGCGGGTCACCTCGGGGTATTTGGTGGCGACGCGCAGGTGACTCCAGCTCCGGGGGTCCTCGCGCCCGACCCAGTCGGCGGGCGCCGCGACCATCATCCGGCAATGCCCGATATCGAGGTCGAGCGGCGCGTAAATGTCGGAATAGTCGAACTCCATCAGCACGTCGTTGCCGGCGACGCCGATTTGGGCCGCGCCGAACGCGACGAAGGTGGCGACGTCGAAGCTGCGCACGCGGATGATCGCGAGGCCGGGATCGGAGGTCGAAAAGCGGAGCTGGCGGGAGGCCGGGTCGCTAAAAGCCGGCTCGATCTCGACGCCCATCCGCGTCAGCATCGGCATCACCTCGCCGAGAATGCGGCCGTTGGGCAGCGCCATGATCAGGGGCTCGCCGCTCACGACAGCGCATCCCCGTCATGGTCGGGCTGCCAGGCCGCGGGCCACGGCTCGCCGAGGTCGCGGGCATAGCACTCGATGCCGGCGACGCTGAGGCGGATCGATACCCCGGCAGAGAAATCGAGGTCGATCGTCCCGTCGCCATCGGTCATGCGGATCGCCAGCAGCGACAGGATGCGGTCCTCTTCGCTGCGGCGGAACCCGCGATAGGACACGCCGTCGACCTCGGCGAACGCAATGCCGCACAGGGTCCGCTCGAACCCAGCCGCCTCTTTTCCGCGCTCCCAGCGGAAGCGGTTGGCGATCAGCACGAAGCGCCGCTCGTCCCTGTCGAAGGCGAGGTCGCGCACCGAGACGAGCGCGTCCTGCAAACAGGCCGAGACGACTGCCAGGTCCTCCGCATCCTCGGCGCGCAGCTTGATGCCCGAATCAGGCGCCACCGCCGACCCTCTCGATGCGGGCGCCGCAGGCCGCCAGCTTTTCCTCGATCCGCTCGTAGCCGCGGTCGAGGTGGTAGACGCGGTTGACGATCGTCTCGCCGTTGGCGACGAGCCCGGCGATGATCAGCGAGACCGAGGCGCGCAGGTCGGTGGCCATGACCGGCGCCCCCTTCAGCGCCGCGACGCCGCGCACATGCGCCGAGGCGCCGTGGACGGTGATGTTGGCCCCCATCCGCATCAGCTCCGGCACATGCATGAAGCGGTTCTCGAAAATCGTCTCGGTGATCATCGAGGCGCCTTCGGCGGTCGCCATCAGGGCCATGATCTGCGCCTGAAGGTCGGTGGGAAAGCCGGGAAACGGCTCGGTCATCACATCGATGCCGGCGATCCGACCGTTGCGGCGGCGTACCTTGAGCCCGCCCGCGCACTCGGTGACATCGATCTCGGCCGGTTCGAGAATCCGCGCGACTGCCGCGACATGGTCGAGCCGGGCGCCTTCGAGGGTGATCTCGCCGCCGGTCGCCGCGGCCGCCATCATGTAGGTTCCGGTCTCGATGCGGTCGGGGATGACGCGGTGACGCGCGGGCTTGAGGCTGGTGACGCCGGACACCGTCAGCCGGTCGGTGCCGATGCCACGGATTCGCGCGCCCATCGCGGCGAGACACGCGGCGAGATCGGCGATCTCCGGCTCGCGGGCGGCGTTTACCAGCACGGTCTCGCCCTCCGCGAGGGTCGCCGCCATCAGCAGGTTCTCGGTGGCGCCGACCGACACCGTCGGGAACACGATCTCGGCGCCGCGCAGCCCTTTTGGCGCGCGGGCCTCGATATAGCCTTCGTTGAGCTCGACCTCGGCGCCCAGCCGTTCCAGCCCCTTGAGATGGAGGTCGACGGGCCGCGTGCCGATCGAGCAGCCGCCGGGGAGCGATACGCGCGCCACCCCGCAGCGCGCGACCAGCGGCCCCAGCACCAGCACCGAGGCGCGCATCTTGCGCACCAAATCGTAGGGCGCGGTGGTCGAGGCGATATGGCCCGCGGTGAAGGCGACGGTGCGGCTGGCGTTGTCTTGCGGCGCGACCGAGACGCCGTGCTGCGCGAGCAGGTGCGACATCGTGACGATGTCGGCGAGGGCGGGCAGGTTATCGAGGGTCAGCGTTTCGGGGGTCAGAAGGCAGGCGGCCATCAGCGGCAAAGCCGCGTTCTTGGCGCCGCTGATCGGCACGGCCCCGCAGAGCGGCCGGCCCCCGCGGATCAGAATCTGGTCCATCTTTTACGGCCCCCGGCCAGTGTGTTCGATCTTATGGCCGAACGTGCGGCGAACCCCAAAGGTCCGCCCATTGTCGTGCGGGTTGCTTTTAGCGAACTGCCCGTCGCCGCTCAAGCCGGGGGTTTTTCGGGCGGCGCGGACGGCTTGGGCGAGCGGCGCGCCCGGCTCTGCTCCTTGCGGCGCGCCAAGTTCTCGCGGAGCGCCTTCGCGAGGCGGGCTTCGCGCGCCGCCAGCTCGGCCTTCTTCGCCTCGGTCCGATGGGGCCCGTCGGTCATCCCCCGATGGAAGGCGAGCGCCCGCGCCCTGTCAATCGGCTCAGCGCGAGCCGGGCGATCGCCGCCGGAGCCTCGTCCGGAACCGCGAACACCGAGCTGACATTGATCTCGCACAGC
>DASUIE010000210.1:0-11994 GCA_036273175.1 Allostellaceae bacterium | reverse complement strand
ATCACCCGCAGGAGGCCCCGCAGCTTGTAGCCTTGGTCGGCGTCGCGCATCCGGTACACCATCGGCAGAAGCCGATAGAGCCGGTCGATGCGCGGGTCGGGCGTTGCCTCGGTCATGCGGTTTGCCTCGCCTGGCTAGACGATCTGGTTGAGCACGAGGGTTTCGGGCAAATCGGACGACAGCAGCGCGAGCTGCGCCGGGCGGATCGTCCCGTTCTCCAGCCCGGCCGCGTTGACCGGCACAAAGGGCGGGACGCCGCCGGCCATCACGAACCGGTGCCGCAGCGAGTTGGGCGAGGGCTGGACGATGTCCTGCACCGTCGCCGAGATTTCCGGGAGCGTCAGCAACCGGCGCGTCCCATCCGCCTCGGCGACGCGCTCCGGCACGCCGCCGAACGCATCGACATCGACATAGGCGACCCCGCGCACCGCCTGCATCGTCGCGACGATCGGGCTCAGCAGCGCCGGCATCGCGAGCTGCCGCTGCTGGAAGCCGAGCGCGTCGAGCAGCGCGGCGCGCACCTGAGCGACGGCGCTTTCCCAATGGTAGTCGGGCTCCAGCTCGATCTTGGCGCTGAGCACGAGCACCACCAACTCGCGGACGGCGAGCTGGACCGGCAGCGACGGATCGCCGAACAGCTGCAGCGCCGCGAGAAGGTTGTTGAACAGATCGGAGGTCGGGTCGATCGGGATGTCGTCGGCGCCGGCGATCGTCAGATGCACCAGCTCGTGGCGGCCGTCGCTGAGCCGCTGCGCCATGGCTTTGCCAACGCCGGCGAAGGTCAGTGCGAAATCTGCGTAGTCTTGCAGCGAGACGAGCCGATCGAGGGCCCCGACCGCGAGCGGCACGTTGCTCCGCATGGCGTCGCGCGGCTCGCGGTCGGCGCCGCCCGAGGCCGCGAGCGGATTGACCACGGCGGTCACGCCCAGCGGGCGCGTCAGCAGCAAGTTGATCTGCCCGGCGGAGACATCGCCGGGGCTGCCGATCCCCTTGCGGTAGCTCGCATTGATATTGTTGACGCCGGTCGGGGTGCGCGCGCCCGTCACGCCGTCGCCGAAGGTGACGGTGGTGGTGCCGTCATCGGCGATCTTGGTGACATAGACCCGCGCCTTCGGCCCCTGCCCCGCCAGTGCGGGAACCTCGTGCCAGGTGATGTCGTTGACCGTCACCTGCAACGTGGTCTCAACGCCCGACGGCGTCGCCGCCGAGAGGAAGGTCAGCGGCGGCTGGCGCAAGGCAAAGGTCTGGAACAACGCGGCGCCGTCGCCCGAGCCGAGCGTCTCGCCGCGCACCGCGCCGCCGGCGGCGGTCACCACCGTCGCGCCGTGCGTCGCCTTCACCACATTGGCGAAGATCGAGAGCGTATCGCGCTTATAGGAGAACGCCGCCGAGGTCGCGAGTACCAGCGTCGTGTGGGTCTTGTCGCCGGGGAGTGTCGGGTCGAAGCCGTGCTGCAGGCCCGAGACCATCATCAGCTCGGACACCGCGACCCCGGATACGCCGTCGATATCCGAGCGCTCGCCCGACAGGACGATCCATCGGCCCGATTTCAGCTCCATGAAGAGGCCGCCGAGCTCGATCTCCTGTCCCGCGACCGGGTCGAGGATCGGTTCCTCGGCCAGGGTCAGCGCCTCGCTCTGGCCGTAGACCAGCGTCGCGCGAAGTTGCGACATGTCCGCGCTGGACCCGGTGTCGGGTTGCCACCAGGGCTGATCGACCGTCAGGACAGAGCTCTTGCCGCTGATCCCGTAGGCGGTGCGCGAGGAGGCCTGCGCGCCGACGACCTGGCGCACCATTCGCCGCGGATCGTCGTCGCCGACCCCATCGTTCTGGATCAGCACCAGCCCGCCGGCGATGATGCTGTCGTGGACCTGGTCGAGATAGAGGGTTTGCGGGTCCTCCGCGAAGTCGATGTTCCACTCTTTCCACTGGTCGGGCGTGTCGAGCACGCCATCGGAGAAGGTGGCCATGCGCTGAACCGTGGCGCCGAACAGCGAGGCGCTGGTGCGGAAAACGACCAGCGACTGCAGCGCCTCCTCGGCCGGGTTGACGTCGGCGTGTTCCCAGGCCTCGTAAAAGCTGTCGCGCAGCTCTGGCGCAAAGCCGATCAGCATTTGCGGGGTCGTGTCGCGGCCGGCTGCGAATTCCTGCACCAGGCTGCGCGGCAGGCGCAGCGCGTCGGCGGCTTGCCGCACGCGCGGCTTGAGCAGGCCCGACACGAAGATCGAGGGGTCGGTGACGGTCTTTTCCGGAGGCGGCGGCGCCCCGGCAATGGCGGCGATCGCGGCCACAAAGGCCTGGTACAGCGCCTCGACGGCGGGTGACGGCGGCCCGTCGGCAGCCCGCAGCAGCGCGGCCGGCCAGGTTTGCCACAGAGCCGCCAGACCGAGATAGGTCTCCTGCGACAGGGTTCGCCCGCGCGCCAGCATCCGCGAGCCGGCGCCGTCGGGATGCTGATACAGCTCCGTCGTGGCCGCAGCGGCGAACTGGAGCAGCGCCATCGTCGCCGCTTGGACCGCCGGCGGGATCGGCTGAAGCGCCGCCAGCGTGCGGTTTTTGTCGGTCTCCGCCGTCGCGCTCGCCACGGTGCGGACCGCTGCCGGGGCGCCGCCGGCGCCGAACGACATCAGCAACAGGTCGCCGGTGCGCAGCGTCACGTTGCCGGCGAGATAGAGCGTGTCGATGGCGAGCGAATTGGCGAAGGTGACGCGCTGCGGCCGCGTCAGCCGCACCGGCAGATTGTTCCAGTCGGCGCGCGCGTCGAGGTCTTCCGAAGTCTCGAATGTCTGCGGCTGCTCGCCGGGCTTGGGGGTGCTCTGCGCCGCGCTGCCGGCCGGGATCGTCGAGATGCCGGACTGGCTCGGGTCCAGCGTGTAGGACAGGAAGACCGAGGCCGAGACCCCCGGCTTCGGCACGTAGCCGACCAGCCGCGACAGCTCGACGACCGAGCGTCGCTCGGTCGCGGTGCGCAGATAGCCCTCGTTGCCGATCCGCTCCTGGTAGAAGGTCAGCACGTCGCCGACCGTGGCGCAGCTATCGAGCAGCGCGATCGAGAAATCGGAGGTGTCGCGCGCCGTTAGCCCCTGGAGCGGGCGATAGGTCTCGACGGTCTGGCCGTCGGGGCCAACCGCGTCCAGCGTCAGCGTCGCCAGCCGGTCCTTCATCGTCGCCAGGAACGCGCCGTGCGTGCCGACGCGGTCGCGGATCGCCGGCAGGCCGGGGCGGTTCCAGATCGTGAGCGGGGTCAGCGGCTCGGTCCCGGTGCAGCAGGAGCAGGTCGCGGTGGTGCAGCCGCAGGGTTTCGCGATCATGTCAGCGCCCTCCCCGCAGCCGGATTTCCAGCCGGCCGAACTCCGGGTGGTTGGGATCGTTGTCGAGGCGGGCGATCTCCCACGGCTTCAGCGGCAAGACGCCGTTGTCGATCTCGTGGTTGGGCGCCTCGAAGCGGCGGTTGAGCCGGGTGACCTCGACGTACTCGACGCCGGTCACCGCTTGCGCCGCGGCGACGATCCGCGACAGGAAGATGCCCTCGCCGAAGCTTAGCCGGTCGGGATGGAAAAACCCGCGCGTGCCGCCGGGAAGGAGCCGGTCGCTGAAGGCATCGAGCAGCGCTGCCTTGACGTCCGCCCGCCGGTAATGCGGCAGCACGCAGACATCGAGCGCGACGTCGATCGACACGTATTCGGCCCGCCGAACCGACAAATCGTGGCCGATCCGCCGATAGCGCCAGAGGTGCCGGTCGATCTCGCGGAGCAAGCCCGGCGGCGGGTTTTCGCTGCCGAGCGGGTCGACCGCGACATCGGCCTCGTACCAGCTGCCGGTCCAGGTCAGCGCCGCCGCGGCGCGCTGCAGTCGCGGGTCGCGGTCGGCAATCGCGGCATAATCCTCGGCGGTGATTGCGCGTTCGAGGCGGGTGCGGAACATGTGCGGCGCCAGAAGCACCGCCTGCGCCATGCTCTCGGGCTCGACGCCGCCGATAGCGGGGAGCGGGTTGCGCACGGTGATCGAGAGCCCGCTCAGGGTCGTCCCGCTCAGCACCAGCCGGGAAATCGCCTCGGCGCCGACATTGCCAGCCGTGCCGTTGCCGACCCGGTACACGGCGGTGAAGGCGGTTGCGGCGGCCGGCGCGGCGCCGAGATCGCCGTCGCCAAAGCGCAGATGCGCGGTCCCCTGGTTGTCGACCTCGACGGTGAAGCCGGCGTCGCCGGGGAAGCTGTCGACCAGATCGATGCGCGCCGCCCAGGGGGCCGGCGGCTGGCTGGCGAGCCATAGCTGCGGCAGCGCCCTCCAGGCATGCTGGGACAGCAGCCGGGCCGCGGGAGTGGCGATGTCCGATGAGGGCGTCTGGCGCCAGGTCAGTGGCACCCCGGCGAGGCTCGGGCGGTAGCGGCCGGCGGTGCGGGTGAGGGGGCCGGGCAGATCGGCGCATTCGCAATCGCCCTCGACCGTCACCACCGGCACCGAGCCGAGATCCTCCGGCGGCTGGGTATGGCCGTGATCGACGACGATGACGTTGCCGTGCGCGACCGAGATGTTGTCTATATAGCGGCAATCAGGCGCCTCGCCGATCGCCGACAGACAGAGTGGGAAGGGCAGCGCGTCGGCCCGGCTCCACTCGACCCAGAGATAGGCGGCCGGCGTGCCGTCGGCGCCGCGGATGACCGGGTCCTGCCGGGCGGTGACGGCGGTCAGCCTGACCGCGTGGCGCCGGCTGGGATTCGCGTCCTGGGGCAGCCCGGTCACGGGGCTGCGCGCCTCCTCGAGGATCAGCACGTCGCCGGGCGCCAGGGCTAGCCCGCCATCGACCAGCGCCGCGCCGGTGCTGCCCTGTTCGAGGCAGCACAAGGCGCGCCCGAACGTGTAGAAGCGGATTTCGCTATGAGCCGCGCGCAACGAAATCTTCTGGGCGCTGTCGCGATACAGCGGCTCGAACACCTCGTAGGTATCGGTCGAGACATTGGCGAGGTCGTTCCAGCCGATCACCGTCCGCTGGTCGCCAGGTCGGGGGTTCAGCCCGGTGATAAAGCTCACCTCGGTGGGATCGAGCTCGATGTCGGTGTCGACGGCGCAGCAGACAAAGGCGCGGGCGTTGCACCCCTCGTGCAGCCGATAATCGACGAGCCGGGCATGGCGGCGCACCGAGATTCGCTGGCGCGCCGTTTCGAGGTAGGCCTCGGTGCCGACCGCGTCCTGGTAGTAGCTGAGGTAGTCGCCGGTATAGGCGAGGATTTCTATGAGCGCGATGCCGAGATCGGGCGCATGCCGTTCGCGCCAGTCGGGAACGAGCAGGGCCATGCGGTCGAGGAGCAACTGGCGGAAGCTCGAATAGTCCTTGGCGAGGTAGTCGATCTCCGGCTCGTCGAGCGGCGTCGGCGGGCAGTCGCAGACCGGCGCGCAGTCGAGATCGGCGGGGCAGTCGGGGCGGAAGGTGAACTCGGCGCGGTCGTAAAGCGGATCGAGGTCGGCAATGTCGGTGAGGCGCAAGGTGTAAGTCGAGAAATCGCCGGTCGCGCTGAGGGTTATCGACAGCGAATCGTCGTGCTCGGGATCGGGATCGACCGCCGGGTCGGTCGCGGTGACGGCGATCCCGGTGATGACCGCGCCGCCTTCGATCCGCAGATGCGGGATCGCCGCGGCCGAGGGACCCGCCAGCTCGGGCGGCAGCTTGCCGAGGAAATAGGCGCGCAGCGTCTGCCCGTCTTCGGCCAGCTCGACATAGTCGAGGCCGTTCCAGCCCTCGCGGCGGCGGACCGCGTCGCGGCGGTCGTCCTGGAGGCAGCATGGGGTCATCATGGCCGCTCTCGCTCCCGCTGCTATTGGGCCAGGTCGAATTGCGCGGTCTGAACCTGGCCGCCGCTACGGACCAGGTAGGTAATGGTGACGCTGAGCGTCGAATCGGTGGCGCTGGCTTCGAGGTCGCGCACCTCGATGACGTCGCCGAGCCAGAATTGCAGCGCCGCTTGCAGCGTGAATTGCAGCGTCGCCGTGAGCTCGGGGCTATTCGGCGCGAACACCATCTGCTGAAGGCCACCGCCGAGATCGGGCCGGTTCACCCGTTCCCCCGCGGTGGTGAAGATCAGCTGCTCGATCATGTCGCGGATGTGATCGTCAGTGTTCGGCGAGAGCGTGCCGCCGCGCGAGTCGAAGCGATAGGGGAAGCCGACATTCATGGCGCGGCCTCTCTCACAGGGCGAAAACGCGCGTCTGCACCGCGCTGATCGTCGGTGGGCCGGCCGGGATTTGCTCGGCGCTGAGGCAGATCCCGGGGCCCGGCCCCGGTCCCGGCACCACCATGATCGGCTGGCCGAGGATTTTCACGCGCGTCGACGGCATCGTCCACTTCACGGTGATGCAGGGCTGCGGCTTGGTGCCGCCGGGAACCGGGATCTGGAACGGGCAACCGGTGACGGCGATCTGTCCGGTCATCACCGCCACCGGCTGGGTGTTCACCAGAACGCGCGACTGCCCCGGGGTGACAGTCGCCGGCGCCGCGTGAAAGCATTGGCATCCGACCGAGAAATGCATCATCAATCCGGGCATTTCGCGCCCTCCCGTTCAGGTGATGGTCATTGCGCCGGTGTTGAAGTTGATGGTCGGGCCGACCATCGTGATCGACGCACCCTTGCCGTTCGAGATGTAGATGCCGGAATCGTTGACGACGATCGTCGCGCCGGTCGCGCTCTGCAGGATGATCCCGCCGGTCGCCGGCGACGGCGGCATGTCGCTGATCATCACCATGTGCTGCAGCAGCGACTGGATGACGATGTTCGGGTCGGCCGGGTTGCCGGCGAGCGCCATCGTCGGGACGCCGGTGGGGGTGTCGCCCCAGCGGCAGCCGATCCACACCGGCCTGTCGGGGTCGCCGCGCTGAAACATCACCCAGACCCCGGCGCCGACCGGGGGCACCATGTAGGCGCCCATCGACGGTCCGGTCGGCCCGGCCAGCGGCACGCTTGGCTCCGCCCAGGTCGACGGCGAATAGCTCAGCACGTCGGGCACGGTGAGCAGCAGCCGGCCCTTCATCTTCGGGTCGGTGTTGGTGGTGACCGTGGCACTGTATATTCCGGGATAGGTGTCGCTCTGGCGCGCTTCGCTCATACCGGTACCCTTGGTGTGATGGAGATCAGCCCGTCGCGGCTGAGCTGAAAGCTCTGCTTGTATTCGCCGCGCTTGAGGTTGTGGGTGACGCTGTCGACGTAATAAAGCCCGTCATAGGCAAGCCCTGCGCCGCGGACGCCGACCAGCATGCGTGAGCGTAACACGCGCCCATAACGCAGCACGTCGAGCGTTCCGGTGGCGGTGATCGCGTTCTGCGAGCCCTTGAGCAGCATTCCGATCACCCGGTTCAACTGTTCGCCGGTGCTCAGCCCAGTGAGGTCGCGGGAGAATTTGACCTTGGCGGGCGCCGTCGGGCGCGCCCCGAGCGGCGGTTGGAAAACGCTGATATTGGGGACCGGGACGGTGATCGGCACCTTGCCGGTGATCGGGTCGTAGACCGTCACCACCATGAGTTCCTTGGCCATCCCGTCGAGCGAAAAGCTCAGCGACTCGACATTGGTGTGGGCATCCATGTTGACGCTGAGCGCCGGCTGCGGCACCGGGATGCGGATATCCGGTCCGAGATAGGCGATGCTCTGCATCGGCAGCGGACCGGGATCGACATAAAAGACGTAGCCGTTGCGGTCGGCGAGCATTTTCAGGTGTTCGAGGTCGGTCTTGTATTGCGATTTGTACCCGTCCGTCGGCGGCAAAAAGTCGGTGAACAGCGAGGGGATCACCACCGGGGTGACGCCGAGCGCCGCGTAGGGCGCGAGCGCCCCGTAAGCCTGCACGGTGCTGTCGCAGCCGGGCCACGGCCGCTTGATCTCGACGAGATCCATCAGCACGCTGAGGTCCTCGCCGGTGATCGTCAGCGTCGACTGGCCGGGTTCGCTGCTCGGCGTCATCTCCTGCTGGGTGACGATGCCGTCCATGATCACGTTGGGGAACCCGCCGGTCGTCACCATCAGCAGCACGCGCGTCGTGATCGGGTCGAAATACCCGGCCGGCAGCAGCGTCGTCAGCAGCAGCGAGCTCTTGCTGACGCCGAAGGTGAGCTGAAATCCCGCCTTGCTCTTGCCGCTAGTGACCTGCACGCTGAGCAGCGCGTCCGTCACCGCTTTCGGCGGCGGCAGCGGGATCGCCGGCCCGATCATCATCGTGAGCTGGATTCCGGTCAGCATCGGATTACGAGCCCGTCGTTCCCGGTATGCCTTGCGGCAGGGTGATGCGCAGCGCGCGGCCCGGAACGGCGGTCAGATCGTCGGGCCGCATCGCGTCGTTGGCGTCGCAGATGCGCCAGTACGCCTCGGGATCGCCGAGCTCGCGCGCCGCGATCAGGTCCATCCGCTCGCCCTCGGTGACGATGTGCAGGTGCAACAGGGAAAACTGCGCGGATGGCGGCACGAACCGGCGCGACAGGTAGTTCACCGTGCGCCCGTCGGCGGTTTGTCGCGACAGCACCGGCACGCTGTAGTAGCGGCTGGTCGGCGGGAAATTATAGTTGGGCATCTGCCGTCTCCCCGTCTAGCTGGGCAGGCCGCTGATGCCGAGCACGGCGAAGCTGCCGCTCCCGGCCCGCTGCGAAAGCTGCTCCTTGGCCCGCAGATAGCTCATGAACACGTTGCCCCCGGGCACGTCGAAGCCGAGGTCGTCGACGGTCAGCACCCGCATCGACAGGCTGATCTTGGCGCGGATCGGGTTGAGGGCCGGGTCGAACGCCTCCTCGGTGATGCTCAGTTCGGTGATCCGCACCGGCAGGATGCGTTTGGGGCCGAAGACGAAGAGCGGCAGCGGCGCCTGATCGGGCGCGATCTCGATCGTGCCGAACTGGGCCTCGATATTGGTGCCGGAGAGATAGGCGCTCGACGGGTAGACGGTCATCTCGAGCGCCGCGAGCTGCGGGTGGAGGCCCAGTTCGACGGTCTGCGCATCGGCCGCCTCGAGCTGGTCGGTCGCGTCGATCTCCGCCTCGACCTTGATCGTCTCGACGGGCGGCCCCTTGAGCCGCAAGGCCTCGAGGTGGTCCCCCGATTCCCCGCCGGTGCCCTTGATCTGCAGGCTGCGGGTCAGCGTGTCGGGGTTGTATTGCAGTGCGATGATGCGCAGCACCGCGGCGGTGTCCGGGTCGATCAGGACGAGGCCGCCGCGCAACAGGCGAGGGGATCCGGGAAAAGCGCTCATCGATCAGCGGTCCTTCGGTTTTTTCTTGTCGCGGAAGAAATCGAGGACGTCGTAGGTGAAGACATGCGCGCCGACCTCCTGGTTGGATTGGTCGATGACGTTCGGGTCGTTGCGCAGCCAATAGGCCTCGATCTCGTTCTTCAGTTCCTTGTTGGCCAGCTCCCCGGCGCCTAAATCGAATGGGCCGAGGTGCAGCTCATCGGGAATGCCGAGGTTGTGGTACTTGAGGTAGGCGGAGCCGTATTGGTCGACGATATTGCCGGTTTCGCCCGGCAGGTGGCCCCGGGCCGCCCCCTTCCCGAGGATCGCCGGATTGTCCATCAGGTAGTAGGGAATCCGCGGCCCAGGCGGCAGCGGCCCGAGCAGCGGCGCTGACGGGTCGAAACTCGGCGGCACCGGCGGCGGGAAGGGCGGCGGCACGCCGGTCGCGCCGCCCTTGTCCTGGCCCGACCCGGTCGGCGCCGACGGGAATCTGTGGGTGAAGCGGGGGGCGAGCCCAAACCGGGTCCGCAGCCTGAGGTCGTCCCGCTCCGGCCCGATCAGCGAGATGCCGACGCGGCGGTTCTGATCGGCGGCGCCGAAATGCCGGCTTTCGCCGTGGGCGAAAACCACCACCCGAGACCCCGCCGGAAGCAGCTCCAGCAGCCGGTGACGGATCGCGACAGCGCGCTGCGCCGACAGGTTGAGGTTGTATTTGCCGCCGCCCTCCTCGCTCGCGTAACCATGCAATTGCACCTCGACGGCTTCGGCCTGTTTCGCGGCGAAGGCCTTGAGCTCGGCGTCGTCGAGCGCGGCGATGTCGTCCTGCTTGAACAGGATGTGGTCGTCCTCGGCGCCCCAATTTTCCGGATCGCTGATGAAATCCTCATCGGGAGGGTTGGCGCCCGGTCCTGCCTTGGCGGCATCGTCCTTCGGCGAAAACTGAAGGGCGGGGCTGCCCGCGGTAGTCTGCTGGGCGACGTGCGCCGCCTCGTGGGCGACCAGCTCGCCGGTTTCGGCCGCGCCTTGCCCACCGCCCAGAAAGACATCGTTGCCGTAGGTGAAGGCGCGGGCGCCGAGCTCCTCCGCCATTTCCGCCGACTCGGCGTCGGCGTGGAGCCGCATCGCGGCAAAGTCGACGTGGGGGGCAACGCGCAATAGCGCCGGCCCGCCCGCTTCCGCGTCGCGCGCCTCGGTTTCCTGGGCGGCGCTCGGGGTCCAGCGCGGCGCGGCCTGGCGGGCGGGGGCCAAAAGATCGCGCCAGCTCATGGCCCGGCCTTTTTGTCGGGAGCGGTCTGAACCTCGATGTCCTGGACCGTCGCCTTGGTCAGCGTGCCGTAAAGCATCGACGGCATCGGCAGCTCGTTCTGCGTCTTGTGTCCGTCGTCGTCGGTGTAGACCGGCCCGACGCCGCCGTTCTCGAAATGCAGCGTCGTGTCGCGGACGCCGTCGATCTTGATCGACCCGGTTTTGAGCGTGGTGCCGGCGGTGTCGAGCTTGAGGTTGAGGCTCGCGATATTGGCCGTGAGCTTGGGCACCGCCGCCTTGATCGCCGGGACCGTCGAGGACGTAACATCGAGCACGAAACCCGGCGAGTCGCGGCCGCCGAGCGTCAGCGATCCGGCATTGCCGAGGTTGATCGTTCCGCTGCCCGGCAATTCGAGATGAATGTCGAGATCGCCGAAGAAGAAGCTGCTGAGAAACGAACCGGACGGCTTGTCGTCGTCGTCCTTGTCGCTGTCGCCGTCCTTGCCCCCCGCGAACAGGGTTTTGACATTGACGAACCCGGACCGCGCGAGCTCCGCCTCCCTGCCGCTGAGGCCCTTCATGTCCGGGTCGAGGCTCTTGACCTTGATGTTCACCGAGCCCGGCCACAGCCGCACGCCGCCGCCCGACTTCATGTAGACCTGGCCGTTCTCGACCTTTATCTCGGCGCCGACCCTGGCGAGATTGTTGACGGCGACCGAAAGCTGCCCGCCTCGCTGGATGTTGATGCGGACGTGGTAGGTGCCGTCGACCAGCAGTGACGCCGCCGTCTGCTTCACCGAGACGCCGGTGCGCACAAACGGCTCGACCGTGAAGTTGACGTGACCGCTCAAGAGTTCGAGCGCTTTCAAATCCGGCGTATAGCTGAGCCCGTCGTCCTTTGCCTTGGCGTCGGGCTTGCCGTTGCCGGCGGCGAGCTTCATTACATCGGCGACGGTGAACGCGGCGTCGTCGATCTCTGCCGTCGGGATGATGATCTTGCCGGCGCTGGTGTATTCGAAGGCCGGCTTGCCGTCCTTGCCTGTCGGCAGGACCGCCTTGGCGATGTCGAGCTTGAGGCCGAGGTCGGGGTCCTCGTAGCGCAGACCGGATATGTCCAGTTCCTCGAGCGTCGCGCCCGTCTTGGTGCTGTATTTGAACCCGTGGGCGTGAGCCTTCGGCGCGTTGGTCCATTGGCTCCAGTTCAGCGTGAACCCGGCGCGCTTCAGCTTCGACACGATCGTGGCGCCGGCGGGGTCGGCGGTCGCGGTCTCTTTGCCCGGCTCCTTGAGCCTGCCGTCGAGAAACTGCGCGACCAGATCGTCGAACCCGAACGTGGTCTCGGCGGCGCCGAAAAAGCCGACCGTGAAATTGGTCACGTCTGCGTTTACCGAGCCGATCAGCGCCGAGCGCAGATCGGCGCCGACGCCTTGAAAATTCATTTCGTCGACGCCGAGCCGGCCAAACATCTGCCAGCCGTCATTCGGCTTGATGACAAACCCGTCCGAGCCTTTTTCGGGCCTGACGCGGAGCTCCTTCATCCAGCTG
>DASUIE010000209.1:0-6327 GCA_036273175.1 Allostellaceae bacterium | reverse complement strand
ACAACAGCAAGAATTGCTATTCATCGAAAGACATCCCTTGCGGGCTTTGTCCGCCTTTTGAAATGCCGTCGATCCCTAGCGCCGGCCAAAGAGGCGCTCGATGTCGGCGAGGTCGAGCGCGACGTATGTTGGACGCCCGTGATTGCACTGGCCGCTGTTGGGAGTCGCCTCCATCTGGCGTAGGAGAGCGTCCATTTCGGCTGGCGACAGGCGCCGTCCGGCGCGCACGCTGGTGTGGCAGGCGAGCGTGCCGCAGACCCGGTCGATGCGCTCCTTCAGGGCCAGCGCGTCGTCCCATTCGGCGAGTTCGTCGGCGAGGTCGCGGACGAGCGCCTTGACGTCGAGGCCCGGCACCAGCGCCGGCACCTCGCGCACGATCACCGCGCCGGGACCGAACGCCTCGAGGACAAGGCCGAACTCGGCGAGTTCGTCGGCGCGCGCCGCGACCCGCGCCGCGAGGTCGGGGTCGAGCTCGACGATTTCGGGAAGCAGCAGCGTCTGCCGCGCGACGCCGTGGCGGGCGAGCCCTTCTTTCATCTTTTCGTAGACGAGCCGCTCATGCGCGGCGTGCTGGTCGACGAGGACGACGCCGGACGGGGTCTCCGCGAGGATGTAGGTGCCGTGGAGCTGGGCGCGGGCCGAGCCGAGCGGCATTTCCGGGTCGGGTTCGGGCGGCGCCGGGACGGGATCGGGGCGCAGGAAGTCGTTGCCGGTTTCGGCGAGGCCGCGCGGCACGGCCGGCGGCGGGAACGCGAAACGCGGCGCCGCGAACCCCGACGGCGCCGCGAACGCGGCGAACGCGGCGGCCGAGGCGGTGGTCGAGCTGCGCTGACCGGCGGCGGCGAGCGCTGCCCTGAGCGCGCCGACGACGAGGCCCCTCACACGCCCGCTGTCGCGAAAGCGGATTTCGGCCTTGGCGGGGTGGACGTTGACGTCGATCTCGGCCGGCGGCGCGTCGAGAAACAGGGCGACGACCGGGTGGCGGTCGCGCGCCAGCACGTCCTGGTAGGCGGCGCGGACGGTGCCGATCAGGAGGCGGTCGCGCACCGGCCGGCCGTTGACGACGAGGTACTGGTCGCGCGGCAAGCCGCGGTTAAGGGTCGGCAGGCCGATCAGCCCGGTCAGCCGGTAGCCGTCGCGGAGCGCGTCGACCGGCACCGAGTTCTCGCCGAAGTCGCGGCCGAGCAGCGCGGCGAGCCGCGCGGGCCGCGCCATCCCGCCGGGAAGCTCGGCGGCGAGACGCAGGATGACCCGGCCGTCGTCGCCGGTAATGGTGAAGGCGATCTCGGGATAGGCCATCGCCAGGCGCTTGACGGCGTCGACCGCGTGGTCGCGCTCGCTCCGCGCGGTCTTGAGGAATTTGAGGCGCGCCGGCGTCGCGAAGAACAGGTCGCGCACCTCGACCCGCGTGCCCGGCGGATGCGCGGCGGGGACGGGCGTGTGCTTGACGCCGCCCTCGACCCGGATTTCCCAGGCCGAATCGGCGCCCCGATCTAAATCCCTTCGGCGCGACACGATCGACAGCCGGCTGACCGCGCCGATCGACGGCAGCGCCTCGCCGCGAAAGCCGAGATGGTCGATCGCGTCGAGATCGTCGGCCGGGAGCTTCGAGGTGCAGTGCCGCTCGACCGCCATGACCAGCTCGTCGCAGTCCATCCCGCCGCCGTTATCGGCGACCGAGATCAGCGCCTGTCCGCCCTCGCGTACGATCACGTCGATGCGCGTGGCGCCGGCGTCGATCGCGTTTTCGACGAGCTCCTTGACCGCCGCGGCCGGCCGTTCGATGACCTCGCCGGCGGCGATGCGGTTGACGAGCACGGGCGGGAGCTGGCGGATCGCCATGACCCGGCGAGTCTACACCAGCGGTTCCCCCCGCGCGAGGCGTGGGCGGTCGCCGAGGATGCCCATCGCGTGCTGCATCAACAGGCGCTTCAGCGGCGGCACCCGGTTGACCGCGGCGAGGCCGAGATCGCGCGCCAGCTTGACCGGCGCGACCGTGTTCGAGAACAGCCGGTTGAGCCCGTCGGTCACCGCCGCCAGCACGACCGAATCGGCGCGGCGCCAGCGCTGGTACCGCTCCAGCACCGAATCGCCGCCGATATCGAGCCCGAGCCGGCGCGCATCGACGATCGCCTCGGCCAGCGCGGCGACATCGCGGATGCCGATATTGAGCCCCTGCCCGGCGATCGGGTGGATCACATGCGCCGCCTCGCCGACGAGGGCGAGGCGCGGGGCGATGTACGTCTCGGCCTGCATCAGCGACAGCGGATAGGTCCAGCGCGGCCCGACCGGCTCGACCGCGCCGAGGAAATCGCCGAATCGGGCGCGCAGCTCGGCGGCGAACTCGGCCTCGGGGAGGGCTACAAGATGCGGCGCGAGGGCCGCCTTCTCGGTCCAGACCAATGACGACCGCCGGTTTGTCATCGGCAGGATCGCGAATGGGCCGGCGGGGAGGAAATGCTCGATCGCGATCCCGGCATGCGGGCGCTCGTGGCGAACCGTCGCGACGATGCCGATCTGCGGGTAGCGCCACTCGACCGCGCGGATCCCGGCGGCGCGGCGCAGCGGCGAATCCTTGCCGTCGGCGGCGGCGGCGAGGCGGACCCGCAGCTCCCGGCCGTCGGCGAGCGAGGCGGCCGCCCCGCCTGGCCCGGCCGCGACCGAGGCGACGGCGCGGGGCGAGATCAGGGTCAGCGCGGGCAGCGATCGGGCGCGGGCGAGCAGCGCCCGGCGCAGCACCCGGTTTTCGACGATGTAGCCGAGCGGGGACGGCTCGGCGAGGTCGCGGTGGTCGTAATGGAGGAACAGCGGCGAATCGTCGTCGGCGACGCGGATCTCGCGGATCGGCTCGGCCTCGGCGGCGATCTCGTCCCAGACGCCGATGCCGGCGAGCACCAGCGACGAGCCGTAGGCGATCGCCGAGGCGCGGCCGTCGAAACTTTCGGCGAGCGTCGCCGAGAGATCCTGGCGATCGACGAGGATCGTCGAGAGCCCGGCCCCGGCGCAGGCGATGCCGAGAGCCAGCCCGTTGAGCCCGCCGCCGGCGATCAGGAGTTCGGCATCGTCGCCCATCGCGCCAGCATCGCGCATGGACCGGCGAGAGGCTAGTGCCGGGTCGCCGGGGTGTTGAGGAGCTGGGCCCCGGCCATGCCGCGCCGCGCGTCGGCGGTGTCGAGGAGGAGCCGCGACAGCTCCTTGTGCCGCTGCATGATGACGACCATGTCGGGCTCGAACACGATCTCCGGATGCGTCTCGGTCCAGAAATGCGCGGTGCGGACAAACGCGAGGAAGGCGACCAGCGACTCGGCATCGGCATCGCCGGCCACCCGCCGCACCGCCTTGACCGCGCGCGTCGAGCCGAACGGCTGGAGAAAGATGATCGCCAGCGCGTCGAACAGATCGGCCTCCGGCGGGGTCGCCGGCGCCGGAATTTCCGGCGGGCCGGCATGCGCCTCGAGCCGGCGCAATGCGAGGTCGAGCGCCGCCGCATTGGGCAGCGGCCGCCGCAGCAGGGCGAGCGCCTCGGCGAGCGATTCGGGTACCGCCGCGGGATCGCCGGCCGGGTTGCCCTCGCCGATCAGAAACCCGACATGGCGCACGATGCAGTAGCGCACCTTGCAGAAGCGCGAGAGATGGACGAACAGCCGTTCCTTGAACAAGGAGGGCAGCGGGTTGTCGACATAGGCCGCCCGCGCAAACCGCCACATCTGTTCGATCAGCCCGGGAGCGGCGGCGGCCGAACGAAAGAAATTCGGCACCAATCCGAAACGCTCGGAGACTTCCGAAATCATCCGCGCCCCTTTACCGAAATCTTGGCGGCCTCTTGCGAGGCCTTGAGTAAAGGTTCGCTGGAGAATTTTCGCTTTCTCCTAGTTTAAAGACCCGGCGGTCGGGCAGGTCAATCCCCTGCGGCTTTTCCGATCCCCGCCAATCGCGTAGTCTTGCCGCATGCCGCTCAACCCCCAGCTCGACACGCTGTCGGACTACCCGTTCGAGTCGCTGCGCACGCTGTTGAACCCGGTGACGCCGCGGGTCAACGACGCGCCGATCGCGATGTCGGTCGGCGAGCCGCAGCACCAGCCGCCGGCCCTCTTGACCGAAACCCTCGCCGCGCATGCGCATGAGTGGAACAAGTACCCGCCGATGCAGGGCATCCCGGAACTGCGCGAGGCCGCCGCCGACTGGCTGACGATGCGCTATGGCTTGAAGCCGGGCGCGGTCGACGGCGAGCGCAACGTCCTGACCCTCGCGGGCACCAAGGAGGGGCTTTACCTGCTGGCCGGGCTTGTCGTGCCGCGGCGCAAGGGAGGCGGGCGGCCGGTCGTGCTGGTGCCGAACCCGTACTACCTCGCCTATAACGGCGCGGCGACGATGGCCGGGGCCGACGCGGTATTTCTCGACGCGACCGTCGAAAACCGCTTCATGCCCGATCTCGCGGCGATCCCGAGCTCGACGCTGGAACGCACCGCGCTGTTCTACCTGTGCTCGCCGGCCAACCCGCAGGGCACCGTCGCCAGCCTCGACTATCTGAAGCAGGCGATCGGGCTCGCCCGGCGCTACGATTTCGTGCTCGCGGTCGACGAGTGCTATGCCGAGATCTACGACACGGTGAAGCCGCCCGGCGCGCTGGAAGCCTGCGCGGCGCTCGGCCCAGGGGCAAACAGCTTGTTCGAGCAGGTTGTCGTGTTCCACTCGCTGTCGAAGCGGTCGAGCGCGGCCGGGCTGCGCAGCGGGTTTATCGCCGGCGACCCCAAGCTGATCGCGCATTTCTCGCATCTGCGCAGCTATGGCGGGTGCCAGGTGCCGCTGCCGATCCAGGCGGCGGCGGCCGCGCTGTGGCGCGACGAGGCGCATGTGATCGAGAACCGCGCCAAGTACCGCCGCAAGTTCGACATCGCCGAGGCGGCGATCGCCGGCCGGTTCGGCTTTTACCGGCCCGATGGCGGGTTCTTTTTGTGGCTCGATGTCGGGGACGGCGAGGAGGCGGCGCTCAGGCTGTGGCGCGACGCGGCGATTCGCGTGCTGCCCGGCGGCTACACCGCCCGCGACGGCGGCAGCGGCGTCAATCCGGGGCAGAAATACATTCGGCTGGCGATCGTCCACGACGACGCCACGCTCGAAGCCGCCTTCGATCGGATCAGGCGGGTGTTGTAGGCGAGTCTAACGGGTCGCGGCCTTCGGGGGAGGGCCGAGGACCGGGGGGCAGGGGATGATCGGACGAACGGCGCATTTCTGGGGCCGCGGCGCGGGCGAGCGCGCGCGGAGCTGGGCCGAGATGGTGGCCGGGGCGCGCAAGCGGGCCTTCGAGGGGGCCGGCGCGGCGCTGGTGCTCACCGGCCTGTTGCTCCTGCTGGCGCTCGTCACCTACGACCCGCGCGACCCGTCGCTCGACACCGCGATCGACGGGCCCGCGCGCAATTTTCTCGGCCATGACGGCTCCTATGTGGCCGATGCGCTGGTGCAGAGCCTGGGCCTTGCCGCCTATCTGATCCCGGTCGTCCTCCTCGGCTGGGCGTTTCGCCTGATGCTGCAGCGGCCGCTGCGGGCGATGCCGAAGCGGATCGGGATGCTGCTCTTGGCGCTGGTGCTGGGCGCGGTCGCCTGCTCGGTGCTGGAGGTGCGGACGATGCCGCTGCCGGCGGGCGCGGGCGGGGCTGTCGGCTGGACCCTGACGCGCCTGTTGGTCCGCATCGGCATCGGCGGGCTGCAACTGCCGGCGGCGATGGTCGCGGCGGCGCTGGTCGCCCTCCTGCTGCTGTCGGTGACCGGATTGTCGACGCGGGACTGGCGCGACATCGCCAGCGGCGCCGGGCGCGGCGCGGCGCGGCTCAGCGCGGCCTCGGGGCGCGGCACGCTGGCCGCCGCGGCGATGGGCGCGGGCTGGTGGCGCCGCCACCGCGAGAACCGGCGCGAGACCCAGGCGATCCTGCGCCGCCGGCAGCCGGCGACGCAGCCTGCCTCGTACCGCTCGGTGGTGACCCAGCTGCCGGAACGGCGCGAGCCGAAGGTGGAGCGGCCCGCGCCCATTCCGGCCGCCGTTCCCTACGAACCCGAGGCGGAAAGGATCACCGCCTCCAAGCTGGTCCGGCTGGTGATCCCGCGCGCGCGTCCGGCCGGACCGGGGCGCCGCGCCGAGCTCGAGCGCCAGCCCAACCTGTCGCTGACCCCGGACGAGGACCCGATCCTCCCCGAGCTCGACCTGTTGACCAAGGCGCCCGAGGGCAAGACCCAGGCGATCGACGAGGAAGCGCTGTCCAAGAACGCGCGCCTGTTGGAAGCGGTGCTCGAGGATTTCGGCGTGCGAGGCCAGATCGTACAGGTGCGGCC
>DASUIE010000208.1:0-8024 GCA_036273175.1 Allostellaceae bacterium | reverse complement strand
CAACGAAGCGGCCGGCCGGATCGTTCGCTGCTAGCAAGGACCTGACCCATCGCCCCGCTGTCCCGCCGAAGCAGGCAATGGTCGAGATGCCGAGTGTGTCGATGATCGCGCGATGCACCGGCCAGCACGAGGCGAGCAGGTTCGCCTTCTCCTTAGTGAGCGCAGCTTCGTTATTCGATCGGACGAACATGACGTTGCTGGCGGGTACATCGCGTGGGTCCAGCCCGAGCCGCCGAAACAGATGAAGGACGCGCGGCGCCATTCCGTAAGTCCCCGGCTCTGCGCCTTCCCAACGCTCGTCGCAATATTCTGACCACTGAGCGGAGCGCTCCGACCATGCCGTGAGGTTGCGGCCGATCGTGTCGCCCGCATGGGTGGCGGCCGAGCCGCCCGGGTTCAGCCCGAGGATGTACAAGCGTGATGGCGAGCTGAATGCGGAACGGCCGGAATAGAACACCTTGCCCGAACGCTCGTGGAGCGCCGGACCGACGATCTGCGCGAACTGGTCCGGATCAATACTCATAGCTACGCTTCAGCGCGGGTGCGGCGTCGATTGCCTGCAGCTTCGTTAGGCTGATCTTGCGTTGGCCGTTCTTTTGCATCGCACCCGCCTGCTTCCACGCCGGTTCGCCAGGGCCATCATAGACGACCTCAGCCTCTTCCGGACTAATCACCCGAAGCACGAGCAGGCGCTCGCAACAGTCATACATGGACACGCATTTTCCCGCAGTGATCTTGATCTGCACGTCGCCGTTGGCGTCGTACGCGTCATGCACGGCCTTCGATGGTTCATAGAGGCAAAGTCCGAACGCCTCTGCGGCAACGACCTCTCCGATGGAGCCGATCATGTGCCCGTCGGGAGTGAAGGGGCGTCCAGGGTAGCGCTTGGCCAACCGACCAAGCGCCCGATAGATGTCGGCGACTTCGCGCGGCAGCGCTATTCGTCTCTTTGGGGTTTCCATGCCCCTGGCTAACTCAGAACCCCTAACGGGTGCTTTTCTTCGGCGAAAATGGCGCGCCCGGAGAGATTCGAACTCCCGACCCCCAGATTCGTAGTCTGGTGCTCTATCCAGCTGAGCTACGGGCGCGCGGGGTGCCGGAACGGCAGGCGCGCGACATAGGGGGAGGAGGGGCGGCGCGCAACCCTGGGCGGAGCCGCCTTAGCGCCCCCGCGGAAGCGCATAGGCGATGACGTCGTCGCCCGGCGTCGTCCCCAGCGTTCCGTGGCCGCCGGCGACCACCACGACATATTGCCGGCCGTCGCGGCCGAGATAGCTCATCGGAGTCGCCTGGCCGCCCGCGGGAAGCCGCGCCTGCCACAGCTGCCGGCCGGTCGTCACATCGTAAGCGCGCGCATAATTGTCGAGCGCCGAGCTCATGAAGGCGACTCCGCCCGCGGTCATCATCGGGCCGCCGAGCGAGGGAACGCCCATCTTGATCGGCAGCGGGATCGGGCTCTGGTCGCGGATCGTGCCGTTCTTGTGCTCCCACATGACCTTGCCTGAAACGAGATCCAGGCCGGCGACATAGCCCCAGGGCGGCGCCTGGCAGGGGAGGCCGATCGCCGACAGGAACGGGTTGAGATAGACCGCGAACGGTGCGCCCGCGTTCGGATTAAGGCCGCGGTCGGTCGCCTGCTGGCTCCAGTGGGGCTTGTTGCGCGTGAGCTTGTCGACGAACGCCATATAATCGGGGTTGGCGAAGGCGACTCCGCGCACCGGATCGATGGCCATGCCGCCCCAGTCCATCACGCCGAAATTGCCCGGGAAGACGAACGAGCCCTGAAGCGAGGGCGGCGTGAACGGCCCATCGCTTCGCATCTTCTTGTAGGCGATCCGGCACGACAGCTGGTCGAGCATGGTCGCGCCCCACATGTCGGCTTCGGGTACGCGGCCGGGCGGCATCAGCGACAAGCGCGAAAAGGGCTGCGTCGGCGAGAGGTGGTCGCCCGGCGCGGGGCCGCCCGGCACCGGCTTCTCGTCGACCGGGATGACCGGCGTGCCGGTCCGGCGGTCGAGGACGAAGATGTTCCCGGTTTTCGTCGTTTGCACTAGCGCTGGCACCGTCTTTCCGCCGATCGGCAGGTCGACGAGCGCGGGCTGCGCGGGCACGTCCATGTCCCACAGATCGTGGTGGACGGTCTGGAACACCCAGCGCAGCTTGCCCGTCGCGGCGTCGAGCGCGACGATGCTGCTCGCGAGCTTTTCGGTCGTCGGCGGGCGGTTCCCGCCCCATTCGTCGACCGCGCCCATGCCGAACGGAAGGTAGATCAGCCCGAGCTTGTCGTCGGCCGCCGACGTGCTCCAGCTGTTGGGCGAGGACAGGCTGTAGTGCCGGCCCTGGCCCAGCGGCGCGGTGCTGTCGGGGTTGCCGGGGTCGAAGTTCCACACCAGCTTGCCGGACTTCGCGTCGAACGCGCGCACCACGCCCGACGGCATTTTCTCCGCCTTGTCGTCGTAGACGGCGCCGGCGAGGACCACGAGTCCGCGTGTGACGAGCGGCGCCGAGGTGAACTGGTACCAGCCCTCGTGATAGCCGGGATATTGCGGGGTGAGGTTGATCTGGCCCTTGTCGCCGAAGTCACCGCATGGCCGGCCGCTCAGCGCATCGAGCGCAATCAGCCGCGCATCGTTGGTCGCGACGAAGATCCGGGTGCTGCAGTCGGGCACGCGCGGCGCCATCGGCGGGGCTCCCGGCGCGGCCGCGGAGTCGTAATAGGATGCGCCTCGGCAGCTCATGTGCTGCGTGCCCGTGACTCGCACCTTCGGGTCGAAGCGCCAGCGCGTCTTTCCGGTGACCGGATCGAGCGCGATGACGATGTCGTGCGGCGTGCACAAATAGACGAAGTCGCCGATCTTGATCGGAGTCATCTCATAGGTGAATTCGCCCGGGTCGCCCGGGCGCTTGAGGTCGCCGGTATGGATCTGCCAGGCGACCTGGAGCCTGTCCGCGTTGGCCGGCGTGATCTGGGTCAGCGGGGACCATTTGAGCCCGGCCCAAGTGCCGGCATAAGCAGGCCAGTCGCCGTTGGCGGCTGCGAAATAGACCTGCCCGGCGTGGCGGTTGGGAAGGGCTCCGGCGGTATCGTTGGGGTCTCGGGTCAAGGCGGCGGCGAGCACGCCAACCGAAATCAGGAGCGTGACAGCGAGGGCCAAGCCACCGCTACGCCTGAGCGCCACCCGCCCCGACAGGCCGCGATTGAACCAGGGCAACAGCAGCAGGATTCCGGTCGGGACGAGCAGGTCGCCTCTCGGCGCGAGCTGCCAGAAATCGAGGCCGACCTCGGCGATTGCCCAGATGATCGTGCCGATGAGGAGCGCCGCGTAAATCCATAACGAAAGCGGGTTGCCGCGCAGCAGCAGGACCGCCGTAGCCAGCAACGCCACTCCGGCGATCACATAATAAGCGCTTCCGCCGAGGCTCAGCAGCTCGCCGCCGAAGACGAGCAGCCACAGGCCCATCAGGCCAATGATGGTCGCGAGGATGGTGCGAAGGATATTGCGGGCCGGCCGTTGGGCGGCGTCCGTGGCCATCTTGGGCTCTCCTGCTTTGCTGAGCCCCCAACACGCGCGCGGGCAAAAGCGTTGCGCGGATTGATCCAGCGCAAGCCGAAGCCGGAACGCCGCTGCTGCCGCCTTCGTTGGCAGCGCGAATGACCGACGACCGAAGCCTCACGCAGAACCGAATGGCGCTGGCCGCCGACCGGCGCGCCGAGCTCGACCTCCAGGTCAGCCTGCTCGCCGAGGCGGAGATCACCAAATTGGTCGAAATGGTCTCGATGATCGCGGAACGGATGGAGCCCTCGACTTCCGAGCAGCACGAGATCGAGGAAATGAAGCAAGCGGGTCGCGCCCGAAGCGGTGCTCGACGCGATCGAGGAGACCGAGGCGTAACCGCCTCTGCAATCAGATCAGCCGAGGACGGCGCTTTGCGTGCAGGTGAGTGTGGCGGTGGCGGCGGCGGTGCAGGCGCTGGCGCGCTCGGCGAAGTCTTCGGCGAGCTTGGCGTGCCACGCGCGAGCCGTTTCACTGACTGCGCGCCGGGCGGCCATCCGCTCCTCGACCGCGCGGCGCCGATAGTAACGCTCGTTCGACTCCACCTGGTCCCCCTCCGCTAGAGAACCTACCGACCATCAACCCAGAAGGACTAATAGTTGGTTAATATCCACAGCCGATTGGCCGCCCCGGCAACGAATCGCCTCCGTAACGGCTGTTGTCCCGTCGTGGAACAGCGATGTTGCGCCACAGTGACACATTGGAACAGCAGGTGGATCAGCTTTGAAACCTAACGACTCGCTGCTCGTTGGGAGTGCAAATGGTTTCGAAGGAAAGCACCATGCTGAGTTCGATTGAGTCCCGCCGCAATATCTTCAATCCGAGTGCGCGCGGGTATCATGCCGTCTATCACGACGGCGAAGTCAATCACTGCCCCGGCTGCGGCCGCACGCACTGGCTGATCGGCCGCCTGTCGGCCGAATGCGCCTTCTGCTCGACGGCGCTGCCGCTCAGGGAAGCAGCGACTCACGGTCCGGCGTCGGCGCCGGTGTTCTGGAGCGGACGGCGCCCGAACTACGCCGAGCTCAACGCCGCGTAGCTAAGCAAAAGTACCGATTTCCGATTGGCCGCGGCCGGTATATGGTCGCGGTCATGAGGAAGCTTGTGTTTGCTGCTCTCGGACTGGCATGCGGTTCGTCCGCACTCGCCGGCGCATCCAACTTCACGCTGATCAACGGCACTGGCGGCGGGCTCGCCGAACTCTCGATCGCGCGTTCGGGCACGCACGAGTGGAAACCGCTCGGCGCCGCGCCGGCCGCCGGTGCGCGCTCGCCGGTCAGCTTCAGCAATCCCGATTGTGCATTCGATATTCGCGCGAACGTCGACGGCACCGGCCCGGTCACCTGGGCCGGGATCAATCTGTGCGACGTGAAATCCGTGACTCTGAAACGCGACGAGTCGGCAGGCGCGTGGGTCGACTACGACCAGTGATCATTCGGCGCCGTAGCGGCGCTCGATAAGGACCCGCGGCGATCGCCGGCTGCGCCGGTTTCACCGAATCGAGCAGCTTGCCCCCGGCGATGAACACGACTCCGGTGCAGGCGACCGCGAGCAGCCAGCCGCCCCAGCCAGGATAGGTCTCGAGATAGTGGCGTCCGCGCTCGACTGCGCCAAGCGCGATCGCATAGATGACCAGCCACGCCTCGAAGCGCGTCTTGATCGTAAACAGGCGGCCGATCTTACTCAACATCGCGACTCGTTAACGCTTTCAACGTCCCGGCCGCGGTTTTGCGCCGCGAAATGGCTAATGAACAGGGTTAAAGCCGCATAAAGATTTGGCTTTGCCGTCCCGATCTGGGACTGGCTCAGGCGAGCTCGGTGAGGTCCAGCGTCTCGAGCAGCGCCGCGCGGGCCCGCTCCACATCGGTGATCAGCGAAGCGCGCTGCAGCTCGTCATGGCTGATCTGCCGGGGCCAGTGTCGCCGGATCACGTCGGCGATGCGGTCGAGCTTCGCATTGTCGACCATAAACCGTGGATCGACGGTTGCGGGGTCGGCCACGACGCGCAGGCGCAGGCACGCCGGGCCGCCGCCATTGGCCATCGACTGGCGAACGTCGACCACCTCGACGCGTCGGATCGGACCGTTGCCCGAACGGTGCTGTTCCAGCCAGCGCCACACCGAGGCGGTCTCGCGCACCTCGGTCGGCACGATCAGCGTCGTCTGACCGTCGGGCGGAGTCACCAGCTGGGCGTTGAACAGATAGGATTTGATCGCATCCTCCAGCGGCACGTCCGCCGCCGCCACCTCGACATAATCGAAGTCCGGAACGAGCCGCTCGCACGCGTCGAGCAGGGGCTGCTTGTCGGCGAACGCTTGCTCGTGCGCAAACAGAAGGCGTTCGTTGGCGACGGCGACGACGTCGTTGTGGAACGCGCCGGCAGCGATCGCTTCCTCCGACTGCTCGGCGAAGACCGTCCGATCGGAGCCGAGGCGATGGAGCCGGGCGATCGCTTTCGACGCTTCGACATGCTGGCGTGCGGGGAAGGCTCCCCCGGATACGCCGTAGACGAAAATCTCGACTCCGGCCTCGCCATGGGCCGCGCTGAGGCGCATGTGGTTGGCCGCGCCCTCGTCGCCGAATGCTGGCGGCACGGGCTCGTGCACCGCAAAAGCCTCGCCCTTGAACGCGAGCCGGAGCTGGGCGAGCGTGGCGGGCCATTCGTGACTGCGGTGCGGCATCGTCCGCAGGTTGGCGACGGTGAGGTGGCACTTGCCGTCGGCGGCGTCGGGCGCAGGAGATACAGTCGCCGCATTGGCTGCCCACATCGGCGATGCCGACATCGCGTTCGCCGCGAGCGGCGCCTCGGCCTGCTCGATCGTCGTGCCAAGCCGCTCGAGCCATTTTCGGTGAGGCCGTGGGTGCGGCACGAAAATCCCCTGGCCGAGCCCGAGCGCCAGGTTCGAACGCATCTTGTCGATGCCTTGCAAGGCCGCTGCACGGGGTTCCGAAACCTGGCCTCCATGGCCCATCGACGCGACATTGCCGAAGCTGAGGCCAGCATAATTGTGGCTTGGGCCGACGATCCCGTCGAAATTGATTTCGACGAGCGCCATCAGCGCGCGACCACCACGATCTCGTCGCCCGCATCGATCTCCAGCAGTTCGGCCGCTTCGGGGTCGATCGCCACGCCTTTCTTCGGCAGCTTGCGAAGGCTCGCGCAGCAGGCGCGGAAGTCGCTCAGCCGCCCGCTCGCGACGATTGCCTTGATCTTCCCGCCCTCGGCGATCTCGCCCACGGTCTCGAGCGTGGATTCGCGCATGGTGCGGATATCGTCGGTGTCGACCGTGACCGTCGGGCCGCCGTCGAAAATGTCCACATAGCGGTCGAAATAGAAGCCTTCTTCCTCGAGCATCCTCATGGCCGCCCGGCCGCTCGGATGCGGCTGGCCAAGCACACTCTTTGCACCGTCGGTCAGAAGCGCGAGATAGATCGGGCTGCGCGGCATCAGATCGGCAATGAACTTGGTCCCGTGAACCGCATTGAATTCGTCGGCGTCGGGAAAGCTCATTCCGAAGAACTTGCCGGCGAGCGCGTCCCAGAACGGCGCGTTCCCTGCCTCGTCCATCACCCCGCGAAGCTCGGCGAGCGTGCGGTCGCCGAACCGCGCGCGGTGCAGCTTCATGAACAGATAGCGGCTGCGCGCGAGGAGCGATCCCCAGCCGCCGGCGCGAAGCTCTGGATGGAGGAATAGGCCGCCGACCTCCGACGACCCTTCGAGGTCGGTGGTCAGGGTCAGCAGCTGATTGCGGAAAGTCTTGCCGAGCTCCGGGCTCGACTGGGTGAGCGTGCTCAGATGGTAGGAATAGAAAGGCTGGGTGACTCCGACCTGGCCGAACACCTGGCAGGTTCCCCGAACCTCGCTGCTCTTCGGATCCTCGAGCACGAACATGTAGAGGTCGCCGGATTGACTGTCCTCGGCGCGCGCGAAGCTCTTTTCCGATCGGTCGAGCTTGGCGACGAGCGTCGAGCGGTCGGGCGGCAGGTTGGTGAAGCCGCCGCCGGTCAGCTTCGCCATCTGGTAGATCGCCCGGAAATGCTCGCCGCTTGCCGGCCGCACGCGATAGCTCATGCGGCCTCCGACAATAGCCGCAGGATGGTGAGCGCCGACAAGGCCGCGCGTTCGCCGAGGCTATCGGCGATCAGATATTCGTCCGGGCTGTGGATCTTGCCGCCGCGCACCCCCATCGTGTCGACGACCGGCACGCCGCATGCGGCGATATTGTTGCCGTCGCAGACGCCGCCGGTCGGTTGCCACCCGATCGTCTGGCCAAGGTCAGCGCCCGTCTGCCGAACGAGCTTGAACAAGGCCTCGGCCTCTTCGGTCAGCGGCTTGGGCGGGCGGCCGAAGCCGCCATGGACCTCGATATAGACTTCGTGCTGCCTGGCGGTTTCGTCGACCGCCTTGGCGATCAGCCGTCCGGCGATCTCCTGGTCGTCGGTCGTCCGCGGCCGCATGTTCACTCGAAG
>DASUIE010000207.1:0-39685 GCA_036273175.1 Allostellaceae bacterium | reverse complement strand
CCAGCGCCCTGTTCGAGAGCGCCGCCTTTCTGATGAGCACGCATATGGCCGGGATGACCGCGACCGGGCTCGAGGCGAGGCCGATGCCGGCACGGCGCGGCGCCTGGGCGGTCTACGAGGTCTTCAAGACCGCGGGCGGCGGCCAGCTCTTCATCGGCGTCACCAGCGACCAGCAATGGGCGCGGTTTGTCGAGGAATTCGGGCTGCGGGAGCTCGCCGCCGATCCGCGCCTCGCGACCAACGTCCTCCGCCTCGCCGAGCGCGAATGGTTGATCCCGGCGCTGCAAGAGGTGCTGGCGACCTTGCCGCAGGACCAGGTCGAGCGCCGCTGCGAGCGCTGCAACGTTTCCTGGGCGCCGGTCGGCCAGCCCGGCGACCTTTTCGCCGACCCGCATTTGCTGGCGACCGGCGGGCTCGTCGACGTGTTCGTCTCGCGCTTTGGCGAAGAGGGCGGGAAGATTGCCGGGCTACCCGCGCTGCCGGTCGAATTCGGCCTCGACCGCCGGCGGCCGGGCTTACGGCGTCAGCCGCCGCGCCTCGGCGAGCACAGCGCCGAGGTGCTCGGCGAGGCTGGGTTCAGCGCGGCCGAGATCGCGGCCCTCGCCGAAAGCGGCGCGATCGCCGGTCACTTCGCGGCGACGAGCACCGGCGCGGCGCGGTAGCGCTCGGGAAAGAGCCGCTTCAGCGCCTCTACCTTGGGGAGGTCGTTGATCGCGATATAGGGCTGGGTCGGGTGCAGGGTCAGGTAATTCTGATGATAGGCCTCGGCCGGGTAGAATTCCTTGCCCGGCTCGACCTTGGTGACGACCGGCGCCGGGAAGGCCTTGGCGGCGTCGAGCTGGGCGATATAGGCCTTGGCGATGCGCGCCTGGTCGGCGTTTTGCGGAAAGATCGCCGAGCGGTATTGCGTGCCGCGGTCCGGCCCCTGGCGGTCGAGCTGGGTCGGGTCGTGCGCAACCGAGAAATAGATCTGCAAGAGCCGCCCATAGGTGATGCGGTGCGGGTCGTAGGCGATCCGCACCGACTCGGCATGGCCGGTCTTGCCGGTGCTGACGGTCTCGTATTCGGCCGTGTCGCGGGCGCCGCCGGCATAGCCGGAGACCGCCTGGGTCACGCCCTCGACATGCTGGAAGACGCCCTGCACCCCCCAGAAGCACCCGCCGGCGAGCACCGCGACCTCGGACGCGGCGCCCGGCGTCTCGTCGAGCGCGGGCGCGGGAACGGCGGTGACGGTCTCGGCCGCGGGGGCGGCCCCGGACGCGAGCAGCAGTACCGCGAGAACCCCGAGAATGCGGCGCATCGAACCCTCCCTGGCCATGCCGATGCGAGGATGTAGTCGCCGCAAGGGGCCATGTCACGTTCACGGATGCGCGAGGAGGGATTATATGCGGGCGATGATCAGCCGGCGGCTCCTCCTCGGCGGCACCGCGACCGCCCTCCTCGCCCGGTTTGCGCCGGCCGCGGCGTTCGAGGTCGCGCATAGCGAGGCGGAGTGGCGCAGATTGCTGAGCCCGGCGCAATTCGACGTGCTGCGCCGCGCCGGCACCGAGCCGCCCGGCTCCAGTCCGCTGCTGGCGGAGCATCGCCGCGGCACCTTCGCTTGCGCCGGTTGTGGGCGCGGCCTGTTCTCGTCGGCGACCAAGTTCGAGAGCCATACCGGCTGGCCGAGCTTTTGGGCGCCGCTCGCGGGGGCGGTCCACGAGAGCGCCGACACCGGTCTCGGCATGACCCGCACCGCGGTCGAGTGCGCCCGCTGCGGCGGCCATCTCGGCCATGTCTTCGACGACGGCCCGAAACCGACCGGGCTGCGCTATTGCATCAACGGCTTGGCGCTGGCTTTCGAGCCAACCGCCTGAAGCGGAGGCCGCGTCTCCGGCATCGCGCAGAGCGCGAGAAGCACGGCGAACAGCCCGACGAGCGCGAGGCTGGCGTAAGCCATCGGAGTGCCCAACGTGTCGGCGATGCGTCCCGCGAGAACAGTGCTGAGGGTAGCGCCGACGCCGATGGCGAGACCGATAAAACCGATCGACACATTAAAGCGTCCGGATCGGCCGGCGATGTCGCTCGCGACCAGCGGCACCAGGATCCCGACGCAGGAAGCGGCGATCCCGTCGAGCCCCTGGATCAGCACCAGCGCCGCGGGATGATCGAGTGTCGCGAACAGCACACCGCGAACCGGCAGCGTGGCAAAACCGATCAGCAGCACCAACCGGCGGCCGCGCTGCTCGGCAAGCTCGCCGATCGTCGGCGAGATCACCGCGACCACCAGTTGCGGCACGATGATGCATCCCGCGATCAGCAGATTGGCGAAATTGCCGGCTTCCTTGGTGAGGGTATTGCCGGCAAGCGGCAGCATCGCCGAATTGCCGAGCGTGAACAGCATCGCGCACAAGGCGAAGATCACCAGCGCGCGGTTCGTCAGCAGGCTGGACAGGGGCGCTCGCGCGGGAGTTCCATCCGGAGTCGGCGGCGGAAGGGTGTCGCGCAGCCGCGCCAAGGGCAGCAGCGACAGGACAGCCGGAAGCGTCACCGCGGCGGTCAGGAAGAATACCGCCTGCTCTGAGACGTAATAGCCGCACGCTCCCATCATGGCGGCGCCGATCCCGTTGCCGATCGAGGCGAAGCGAGCATTGCGCCCGAGCCGCGGCCCGAGCATCGCCGGCCCGGCGACGATAAGGCTCATGGCGGCGATCGCCGGACCCAGCGTGCAGCTCGAAAACCCGTGCAAAACCTCGGCCGCGTAGACCCACAGCGCAGTCGGGCGGATCGCGAAGAGCAGCGCGCTGGCGCTAAAGGCAATGATGCTAAAGAGCGCCACCGTCGCCTTGTTGCGGATCGTGTCGACCAGCGCTCCGGCCGGGATCTGGCTGGCCATCGCCGCGATCGTCCCGAGGCTGAGCGCCATGCCGATGGCGGTCTGCGTCCAGCCTTGCGTCGTCAGGTAGACCGAGATGAAAGGCCCGAACCCGGTCTGGATATTGGCAACGAAGAGGTTGAGCCCATCGAGCCCGCGATTGGCCAGCGCCGCCTCGTCCCGCTCGGTTTTGGTTTTTGCCAGGACCACCGACATCGCCGGTTCATTTATGCGGATCGGCCGGCGGGGTCGGGCCGCCCGGCGCGGTGACCACATCGGCTCCGGGCGGGCCGGGCTTATATTCGGGCGCTGCGGCGATCTGCGCCCGGTCGAGGCCAAGCTCGACCGTGCCCGCTCGTCCGAGGGAGGTGAAATCCAGCGCTTTCCACGCGATGGCGATCTTGCGGCTGCCGACGCCAAGAAATCCGCCGAAATCGATCACCGCGGCGCGGGGCCGGCCGTCGGGGTCGATCAGCACGTCGACGATCAGCCCCAGATCCTCGCCATTCGCGCCCCTGACCTTTTTGCCCAGCACCGCCGTGGCGTCGCTCGACGGCAGCGGCCGGACATTCGGTGGCGTCTTTGTGCCGTTCTTCGGCTGCTCCGCCTCCGGCGCGACTGCCGGCGCCGGCGCGGAAGGCGCTGCCGGCGGGTTCTGGACCTCGTCGGTCGCCGCGGCAGGGCTGCTCACGCTCGCCAGGGCAACACACGCCAATGTCAGGATCAACGCCCCGATCGGGCCGGCGAGCGCATGCCGGCTAGTTGCCATGCTGGCCCGCATAGAGCTGGCTGAAGGCGCCGTTGGGCCGGCGCAGCAGGTCGCGCGGGGCGCCGTCCTCGACGATCCGGCCGCGGTCCAGCACGACGAGGCGGTCGTAGTTGCTGAGCGACGACAAACGATGCGCGATCGCGATGACCGTGCGTCCCTTGACGAGGCGCACCAGCGCATCCTGCACGAGCCGTTCCGACTCGGTGTCGAGCGCCGAGGTCGCTTCGTCGAGCAGGATGATGGGCGCGTCGTAGATGAACGCCCGGGCGATCGCGATGCGCTGTCGCTGGCCGCCCGAAAGCTTCGCGCCGCGCTCGCCCACGATCGTGTCGAACCCCTGCGGCAGCCGCTCGATGAATTCCGTGCAGTGCGCCGCCGCCGCCGCGCGCTCGACCTCGCCATCGGAGGCATCGGGCATGCCGTAGCGCAGGTTCTCGATCAACGAACGATGAAACAGCGAGATGTCCTGGTGCACGACAGCGATCGAGCGATGCAGGCTTTCCTGCGTGACCTCGGCGATATTCTGCTCGTCGATCAACACGCAACCGCGTTCGGGATCGTAGAGGCGTTGCAGCAGCGCCAGGATCGTCGACTTGCCCGCTCCGGACCGTCCGACCAGGCCGACACGCTGGCCCGTCGGGATATGCAGGGTGAAATCGCGCAACACGCGCTCGGTTTCGGGATAGCTGAAGCAGACATCGAGAAACGAGATCGAGCCGCCAAGGCTGATCAGCGGCTGCGCGTTCGGCGCGTCCGCCATGTCGTGCGGCAGGCCGAGCACCCGGATCGCCTCGCCCAGTTTGGCCAATTGCTGCAGCAGGTCCACCATCGCCATCGCGAAATCGCGCGAGGCATGGAGAACGGTGAAGCCGAGCGTCGTCGCCAGTACGACATCGCCGGTCGTGATGCGGTGTGAGCGCCACAAGACGACCGACCAGGTCAGGACGCCGGCGGTGACGACAAAAACCGAAACGGCATGGAACAGGCGCAGCCGTTCCAACGACCTGAGACTCGCCGACTGGGCCGACATCTCGTTGCCGATGATACCCGCCAGCCGCTCGCGCTCGCGCTCCGCCGCGCCGAAGGCCCGCACGAGGCCGATATTGCCGATGATGTCCATCAAGTCGCCCGAGACGCCGGCGGCGCGCGTGGCGTAGCGGTCGTGCAGATGGCGGCCGCGCGCCGCCAAATGCCGGACGGCGAGCCCCAGGACGACGGAAACGACCGCCAGCGTCGCCATCAAGCGCCAATTGACGAGGCCCAGCACGGCGATACTGCTGACGACCGCGGCGGCGGGCGGGATCGTGGTCCACGCCAGCGAATTCTCGATCGTCAGCGCGGCGTTCGCCGCTGTGCTGACGCGCCCCGCGAGAGCGCCGGGGAAACGGTCCGTGAAATAGCTGGGCGCATGGCCCGACAGGTGTTCGAAGAGGTCGAGCCGCAGGTCGCCGCTCAGTTCGACAAACGCGCAGGCGGCGATCCAGCCGGCCAGCCGCCACAGGAGATTGTCGCCGGCGACAAGAGCCAGGAGGATGCCGACAGCCATCCACAAGCTCCTCGCCGGCGGAAACTGCCAGCCGAGCACGTCGACCAGGTTCTTCACCGCGTATTGGGAGCCGATCGCGCAGCCCACCGCGGCCAAGATCGCCGCCAGCACGACGATGTGGCCGCCCAGCCGGCGCTGAATGTAGTGGAAAAGAAACGGGATCGGCCCGCGCGCCGCGTAGACGGGAACAGACATGGCATCGATCCTTGTGTCGCCGTTCAATAGGCTACGACGATCTCTATCGGCCCGTCGCGACGGGTCACGTCGCTCGCGACGGCGCTGCCATCGCGCCGCAACACGAGATCGATCACGGCTTCGCCCAGCCGCAGGTTGGTGAGACGTACTTCGGACAGCCAGGGCGGAAGCGCCGGGCGAAAAAACCGGATTTGCTGCTGATCCGGTACGAACGAGATGCCCAAAACCCCCGCGAGCAGCGCGAAGACGGAAGCCGCCGACCAGGCTTGCGGCGCGCAGGCGAGCGGATAGGCGGTTGGGCCGGCGTTGCTCCGGCGAGGAAACCCGCAGAACAGTTCGGGCAGGCGCTTCAGCGCGAAGCTCTGGGCGGCGCCGAACAAGCCGTCCATTACACGCAGCGCCGGGGCCTTGAAGCCATAGCGCGCAAAACCAAGAGCGATCAGGGCATTGTCGTGCGGCCAGATCGAGCCGTTATGGTACGACATCGGGTTGTAGCGGGCTTCGCTTGCCGCGATCGTGCGGATCCCCCAGCCGGAATAGGCATCGGACGACAGCAACGTGTCGGCGACCCGCGACGCGCGGTCCGGCCGAGCGATCCCGGCGAACAGCGCATGCCCGGCATTGGACGCGACGACGCGCAATGGGCGCTTGGCGCCGTCGAGCGCAAGCGCGTAAGTGGCGCGATCTTCGAGCCAGAATGCTGCGTCGAACCGGTCTTTCAGCGTTTCCGCCTTGGCGGTTAGCGCCGCCGCGCGGTCCGACTTATCGAGCGCCGAAGCGATCGATGCGGCGCCGATGTAAGCCGCGTAGGCATAGGCCTGCACCTCGGCAAGCGCGATCGGTCCCTCCGCGAGAGAGCCGTCGGCGTGGAAGATCGCGTCGCTGCTGTCCTTCCAGCCCTGGTTGTCGAGCCCGTCTCGCGATTTGCGCCGGTATTCGACAAAGCCGTCGCCGTCGGCATCGCCATAGGTCTCGATCCAGGCGAGGGCGGCCTCGATATGGGGCCACAGCTCGGAGACCAGATCGCGCTCGCCGGTCCGCTCGTAATGTCCGGCGGCGAGCATGACGAAAAGCGGTGTCGCATCGACCGTCCCGTAATAACGGCCGAACGGCACCTCGCCGAGCGCGGCCATCTCTCCGAGCCGCGTCTCGTGCAGGATTTTTCCGGGTTCCGCATCCGCCTTGGGATCGAGCCCGGTCGCCTGGTTGGCGGCCAGGAAGCGCAGCGTGCCGGCAGCCAGATCGGGATCGACCCATAGGCTCTCGAATGCCGTGATCAGCCCGTCGCGGCCGAACGCGGTCGAAAACCACGGCACGCCGGCGTACGGGTAGAGCCCCTCGGGGGTTCGCGTCGTCAGCATATCGAGATCGCCGCGCGAGCAGCGCAGCCAGTCGTCGAACGCGGTATTGCTGGTGGCGATACCGGTGACGCTCGCTCGACGCTCGGCGCTCCAGGCGGCTTCCGCGGCGCGACTCTCCCGGCGAGAGGTTCGTCGCGAGGGGCGATCGTCGCGCTCGCAATGGACCGCCAGTTGCGCGCTCCAGCATTCGCCGGGGGCGAGGCTCAGCGCCCAGCGGGCGCAACGCCCCTCCAAACGGGGCTTCGGGTCCAGCGCGACGACGCTGCGCCGCGTCACATCGTCGAGCCCGCGATAGGTGAATACCGGGCCCGCCGCGGCGAGCTCTACCGGCGCCGCCACCCCGCGCCGCGCCCGATGTGTGCCGCGCACCTCGAACAGGTCGACGAAATCGGCGTCGATATCGATCGTCAGTTCCAGTTCTGCCGGCTCGCGGCCGTAATTGCGGAGGTTGAGCGTGGCGAAAAGCGCATCGCTGCCGAGAGCGATCTCGTTGAGGACATGGATCGACGCCGGCGCGAGGCCGGGGCCGCCGTGGTCTGCCCCCTCGGGGTTGGCGAGATCGACCGAGAGCATCGTATTGCCCTCGGTCACCGTCGACGACAACAGCAGCGGCCTTGCGCCGTTGATCGCCATCGCCAGCCGCGACAGGTAGCGCGTGTCCTCGAAGAACAGCCCTTCGGCCGCCGGCCCCGAAGCCTGGATCTGGCCGAATTCGTCGAGCACAGCAAAGCTGTTCGCGTTCTTCAGCACGTGTCGGTCGATCCCCACGTTGCTGGCGGTCACCGGAATGTAGAAAGACGAGACGCTGCCCGTCGCGCCCGCCGACCCCCCCGTCTTGGCCATCTAGTCTCAGACGGCCTGTCGCAATGGCTGTTCGCGCGCGATCAGCCGGCGATAGATGCTCAGGTAATCCTCGGCCATGCGGCCGGCGGTGAACCGCTCCTCGAAAACGCGGCGGACGCGGGCGCGATCGAGCCCTCGCAGCTGCCGCGCCGCCGAAGCGGCGGCTTCCTCGTCGTCCACGATAAACCCGGTGACGCCGTCGTCAATCACTTCCGGGACGGAGCCGTTGCGGAACGCGACCACCGGCGTGCCGCAGGCCATCGCCTCGATCATCGCCAGGCCGAACGGCTCGCGCCACGCGATCGGGAACAGCAACCCCGCCGCGTTCCCCAGAAACTCGCCCTTTTCGGCGTCGCCGATCTCGCCGATGAACTCGACATGAGCAGCTCCGAGCATGGGTTCGATCCGCGCGGCGAAATACTCCCGGTCGACATTGTCCACCTTGGCCGCGATCTTGAGCGGCATCCCGGCCGCCGCGGCGATGCGGATCGCCGCATCCGGTGCTTTTTCCGGCGAGATGCGGCCGAGAAAGGCGAGATACCCGCCCGCCCCGAAGCCGCGCAACAACAGCCTCGACGGCAGCCCGTGCAGCACCGTAGCGACATAGTTTGCCTGGGGCAACGGCTCGCGCTGGGAATTGGAGATCGAAACGACCGGTACGTCGTTGAACGCCGTGTAAAGCGGCGCCAGCTCCGGCAGATCGAGCCGGCCATGCAGCGTCGCCAGAAACGGCGTCGCCGTTCGCCGCAGGATCGGGTATCCGAGATAGTCGAGGTGCAGATGGATGATATCGAACTCGTCGGCGCGCCGGGCGACCTGCTCCAGCATGACGATATGCGGCGCCAGATAATCGCGCATCGAGCTGTCGAGACGGAGCGCGCAGGGCCAGACCGGCTCGAGCGTCGCCCTTGTCTCGCTGTCGCCGCTGGCGAACAGCGTAACGTCATGCCCGAGATCGGCGAGCTGGTCGGACAGGTAGGAAACAATCCGCTCCGTCCCGCCATAAAGCTTTGGTGGAACAGCCTCCATCAACGGCGCGACTTGGGCGATTTTCATAACTTTCCCGTATGAGCTTGTCCTCGGAAGCGGCGCCAGATTTGCCGCATTCGGCGACGATTTGAGGGAACTCCATTCGGTTAAAACGTCCGTCGTCGGCTTTTGTTTCCGGCCCGAAAGGGCGCTGTGACAGCGGGCCGCACGCCGAGCCCGCGCGGCTTTGCGCAGCGCTCTCGGCCTGGAAATGGTAAAGTCCACCCGCGGTCAAGGAGCGGGCAATGGACAAGGCGACGATCGAGCTTCTGGTGCGGCACGTCGGGCTCGACAAGGCATTGGCTGGATTTCCCGAGGATGTGGCAGCCGCCGCCGAGCAGGCCGAGCGCGCGGTCGCCAGGATGAAGGCGCCGACCGATCCGCGCGCCGAGCCTTGGCCACCGATGAAGGCCGGGAGCGGGCGATGAGCGAACTGCATTGGCTGACAGCCGCTGCCGCCGCCCGCGCAATCGCCGCCCGCGAGCTCTCCCCGGTCGAACTGACCGGGGCGCTGCTGCAACGCATCGAGCAGCTCGATCCGAAGCTCCATGCGTTCATCCGGCTGGATGCGGAGGCCGCGATGGCGGCGGCGAAGGCAGCCGAGCGGGAAATCGCCGCGGGGCGGCCGCGCGGCCCGCTCCACGGCGTCCCGGTCGGCATCAAGGACATCATCGATGTCGCCGGCCTGCCGACCACCTGCCATTCCAAGATATTGATCGACAATGTCGCGGCGGAGGATGCGGTCTGCGTCGCGCGCCTTCGCGGCGCCGGCGCGATCGTCCTCGGCAAGCTGTCGACCCACGAGTTCGCGATCGGCGGCCCGAGCTTCGATCTGCCCTGGCCGCCCGCGCGCAACCCCTGGAACACCGGGCATCACCCGGGCGGCTCCTCCTCGGGGTCGGGTTCGGGCGTCGCGGCCGGGCTGTTCCCGCTGGCGCTCGGCAGCGACACCGGCGGCAGCGTGCGCAACCCGGCCAGCGCCTGCGGCATCGTCGGGCTGAAGCCGACCTACGGGCTGGTGTCGCGCCGCGGCGTGTTCCCGCTGTCGTTTACGCTCGACCATGTCGGCCCGCTGACCCGCACCGTCGCCGACAACGCCCTGATGCTCGGGGTCATCGCCGGGCACGATCCGCTCGATCCGGGCAGCGCCGCTACCTCCGCCGGCAACTATGCCGCCGGGCTGGATCGCGGCGTGCGTGGCCTGCGTGTCGGCTTTGTCCGGCATTTCCATGAGACCGATCTGCCGGCCGACCCCGAGGTCGCGGCCGGGCTGGAGAATGTCGCGGACACGCTGAAAAGCCTTGGCGCCGAGCTGCGCGACATTCGGCTGCCGGCGCTCGGCGAATTTGCCGCCGTAAACCGAGTGATCCTGCAGAGCGAGGCCTGGGCCATCCACGGACCGTGGCTGCGCGAGCGGCCGGGGGATTACGGGCGGCTCGCGCGGCGGCGGCTGCTTCCGGGCGCGTTCCTCGGCGGCGGCGACTACGTCCAGGCCAATCGCCGGCGGCGCGAGATGATCGCGGCCGTCGACGACGCGCTGCGCGAAGTCGATGTGCTGCTGTGCGCCAGCGCGATGGACCCGCCGAGCCGGATCGAGGACGCCGAGGAGACCGAGCGCACCTATCCCCGGCAGGCGCGGACGCCGTTCAACGTCACCGGCCATCCGGCCCTGGCGATGATGGCCGGCCTGTCGTCGAAGGGGCTGCCGCTGTCGGTCCAATTCGTCGGACGCAACTTCGCCGAGGCGACGTTGTTCCAGGTCGCCCGCGCCTGGGAGAATGCAGCCGGGACCGATGAGCGGCATCCGCCGATCGGCTGAACGATCTCACGGAGAGAGCCATGGATTGCTGCGGCCACAGCCCCGCCGTCATGCATCCCGGGATGTGGAGCCCGGGATTGGCCTCTGTCGCGGCGATGCTCGCCGGCGAAAGCGGGCCGCGCGGCTCCACGGCCGCGGCGAAGGCGGCTGAAGACGCGACCGCCGCGCTGGCCCTCCTGCGAGGATCGATCTCGGTCGATGTCCACACTCATGGCGGCAAGACCGGAATCTCATCGAAGGCGCCGCCGAGCGGCGACCTCGCCGATCATATGCGCGAGGGTTCGCTGGCGGTGGCCTGCCTCGCCGACGTACCGGACGGGCCGATCCTCGGCCGCGACGCCGACGGCGCCCTTTCCGCGCTGCGCACCCCGGCGCCCGGAGAGCTGTACCGGCACCATCTCGAACGCCTGGCGTGGATGGACGAGATCGTGGCCCATCACGGCGTTCGCCGCGCGCTGTGCGCCGCCGACCTCGAAGCCGCGCATAAGGCGGGCGCGCCGGCGATTATCGGCGATGTCGAGGGGCTCGACTTTCTCGACGGCAGACTGGAGCGGCTGGAGGAATCGCACCGGCGCGGGCTGCGGCACCTCCAGCTCGTTCACTACACCCCCAACGATATCGGGGATTTCCAGACCGGCGCCATCACCCATCGGGGGCTCACCGAATTCGGCGCCGAAATCATTCGCGCCTGCCACCGGCTGGGTTTTGTCTGCGACGTCGCGCACGCCACCGAAGAGATGGTGAAGCAGGCGGTCAAGGTCGCGGCCAAGCCGCTGCTCCTGTCGCACACGGCGGTGTCGGGATCGCGGGCGATGGGGCCGACGCCGCTCGCGGGACGCCAGGTGAGTCCCGATCATGCCCGGGCCATCGCCGAAACGGGCGGCTCGGTCGGCGTCTGGCACTTCTTTCCGAGCCTGGAAAACTACGTCGACGGCCTCAAGGAAATGGCGGACATCGTCGGGGTCGACCATGTCAGCATCGGCACCGACCAGTTCGACGCGCGCGGCTGCGTCGCCGACTATACGCGCTGGGCGCACTTGATCACGGCGATGCTGCGCGGCGGATTTACCGCCGAGGACACCGCCAAGATCGCCGGCGGCAATTATCTGCGCATCTTCCGGGCGGCGGTGGGCTGACGGCGCGGGACGCCGCCCTCCCTCTCAGCCGTCGAGGGTGACCGCGGCGACCGCCGCCGGGCGCGGCCCGACATCCTGCACCGCCAACGGAGTCAAGGTTCCACGCTCGCCGTCGATGCGATAGGAAGCCAACCGGCCGGACGCGGTGCCGGCGGCAAACAGGAATTTGCCCTCGGGGTCGAGGCAGAACGCGCTCGGTACCGGCTCGGTCGGCGCATGGCCGGCCGGCGTCAGAAACCCGGTGTCGGAGACCCTGAACCCGGCGATGCTGTTGTGGCCGCGATTGCCGACATACAGAAACCGCCCGGATGGGGTCAGGTGAATTTGCGAGCACGTGTTGCGGGAGTCGAAGCCGGCCGGCAGGGTCGAGATCGTCTGCAGCGGCGCCAGCGTGCCGCCCGTGCCGATCCGATACGACGTGACGCTGCATCCCTGCTCGTTCGAGAAATAGACGAGGTCGAGATTCGGGTGAAAACAATAGTGCCGCGGCCCGACGAGATCGGGCTGCGCGATCTGCGGCGGCGAGTTGGCGCTGAGGCGCCCGGTGTCGCCATCGAAGCGGAATTGCATGATCGCGTTGGGGCCGGGGATGTTCTTCGGCGGCTCGAGCACGTTGTCCTGGACGCGTGAAATGTGCGGCACGTAAGCGAACCGGTTCGAGCGGTCCGTCGCGATCGCGTGCGCGCCGATTGCGGTCGCCAGCCAATCCTGGGACGCCGCGCCGACCGTGCCGTCGGCCGAGAGGCGGAACACCGCCGCACCCCCGCCCTGGTAATAGGCGACCAGCATGAACCGGCCGGCGCGGTCAGGCGCGAGAAAGGTGGGCGCATGCGGCTGGGCGGCGGTCCCGGCCGCGCTCAGCGCGCCGGTTTTCGGATCGATCCGAAAGGTGGCGATCGCCGGCGCTCCGCGCTGACCGACATAAAGAACCCGGCGGTTGTTGCCGACCGCCATCACCGACGGGCCGCCGGCTGCCGCCGCCTCGCCTTGCTTGGCGAGCTTGCCGGCGCCGTCTATCGAAAAGACCGCGATCTTGTCCGCATCCTGCAGCCCGACATAAAGCGCGCTCGGCATCGCACGTCTCCTGAAAGCCGCCCCGAATTATTGGTCGCTCGCGAAGATATTCCCCTTCGTTATCGTGCAAACACTGGAATCGACATGCAGCGAGACCATCTCTGCGACCCATCCGTGCAGCCCTTGCTTCATGTACCTGTGGGTGACCGGATCGACCTGCATCGTTGTCGTGATCGAACACGTTGTCTTGCTCGGATCGATCACGATCGTGGAGACGATAAATCCTTCGATATCATGGGTTATGCGAGTCAAATTGCCGCCTTCTATCGTCCAGACCCCCATCCGCTGGCGGTGCCCGGACGTTGCTTGATCCAGCTGCGACACCGCCTGGCCTCGCTCCGCAACCCTCCCCGCGGTATTATGAGCGTAACTAAAAAAATGACCTGCCTGACTGATATAAACACGGCGATCAACATCCATTTTCCCGAAGCGAGGCACCCTCGGGTCATCGGAGCGAAATTCACCTGTCGCGGCTCCTGTTACTTGTATAGAATATCCTCTCAGCTCATCAATTGTTATCGCATGCGCAGTGGAGACCGCCCCAAGGCACAGCGAGGCGATAAATACGAGTCGTGTGATCATCCGGTTTCTTACTCGCAGTACTGTTTGCTGTTGAAGGAAAAGCACTTGGCGCCGAGGCCAACATGGGCAGCGGCATTGCCGCCCACCGGTATCGGCATCCACTCGTACCCGTCACGGCCCGGATTGGCTGGCGGGCTTGCTTTAACCAGAAGCCATGATTGTCCGGTGCATCTATCGATTCGCAAGATGTCGCTCTCGATGCGACCGCCGGGGACGACCATCACCTCAAAACACGCGCCCGCCGTCGCCGGTGAGGCTTTCGGAGGGACATCGTCTGCCAAGGCGATACCTGGAAATGCGATCGACGCTGCGATGAGCACGTGCTTCAGCATTTTCCCCTTCGTTCCGCGTCGAGCGCGAAAAATTCCGTAAAACATCATTCGCGGCGTTGGACACGTCAACCTTTCCGCACTTGCGGCAGCCAAAGGTTGTCGGCAAATTGGGGAGTGTGCGTTGTTGGGTAGCAGAGTGCGAAAGCTTATCCTCGGTACCTTACTCCTGCTGGCCTCGTCGGCGCTGCTGATTGGGCCGGCTCGCGGCGCCCCAGACGCTCGCGTCGATAGCGCGAAGCATCGTGTCGCGCTGGTGATCGGCAACGGCGCGTATCGGCACCTGCCTCGGCTCGGCAACCCCGAAAACGACGCGCAGCTAATGGCGAAGACGCTGAAGGAAATGGGCTTCGACCTCATCGGCGGTGGCGCGCTGACCGATCTCGACCGCCAGGGTTTCGAAAAAGCCATCCGCCAGTTCGGGTCGGAGCTCTCCGGCGACGGCGTCGGGCTTTTTTACTATGCCGGCCACGGCGTGCAGATTCAGGGCACCAACTACTTGATCCCGGTAAATGCGAACCCGACCGGTGCGGCCGATATCGACTTTGAGCTGATCGATGCCGGGCTCGTGCTCCGGCAGATGGAAGCGGCTGGGTCAAAGCTCAACTTCGTGCTGCTCGATGCCTGCCGCAACAATCCGTTCGGCGGCCGCGGGCTGCGCGGCGCCGAGGGCGGTCTGGCGCAGATGAGGGCGCCCACGGGGACGTTGATCTCCTACGCGACGCAGCCTGGCAATGTCGCGGCCGATGGTTTGAACGGCCACAGCCCTTATACCCAGGCCCTCGTAGAGGCGATGCAAAAGCCCGGCGTCGGGGTCTTCGAGGTCTTCAACAACGCGGCGGTTACGGTCAAGAACGAGACCCGCGGTGGTCAGCAGCCCTGGGTTTCGAACTCGCCGATCGAAGGAAAATTCTTTTTTGTGGAGCCGCCGCCACCGCCACCGCCGGTTGCCGTTGCGCCGCCACCGGCTCCAAATCGAGACATCGTCTTTTGGGAATCGATCAAGGCCAGCAACGACTCGGCCGATTTCGAAGATTTCGTGAAACGCTACCCCGACAGCGAATTCGCCTCGATCGCCAAGCGCCGGATCGAAGCGCTGAAGCCTGCGCCTGTGGTCGCGTCGATCGCGCCCGTACCCCCGGCGCCTCCCGCCGCAGCGCCGCCCGCGGCCCCGCCGGTACCCGAAGCCGACGCCAAGGAGATCGCCAGAAACCTCCAAACCGAACTCAAGCGAGTCGGCTGTTACAACGGCGCGATCGACGGGCTGTGGGGACCGCTCGCGCAAAACGCGGTCGAGCACTTCAACCAGCATACCGGAAAGCACCTCAACGCGGAGACGGCCAGCCTCGATGCGACCGCCAGCATAAAGGAAAGCAGCGGCCGGGTTTGCCCCTTGCCGACGCCCCCACCGCCTCACAGGCAGGCTGCCGCGCCGCCGGCGGAACGCGCGTACGCACCGATCGCCGAACCGCAGCGAGCCCTGCCGCCGGCCCCGGTTGCGCCCGCTCCCGCGCCCACCGCACCGCGCCCCGGCGGCAAGTGCTTCGCATTCGGCGGCAAGCAATATTGCGAGTAGGACGCACTATCGATGCTGAAATCTGGCATGGCCATTTTCTTTCTTGTTTTTGCTCTGGCTTCCCCTGCCTTGGCGGTGACGTTAAGCGATCTCGAAGGATATTCGATCGAGGTTAATGCGACTCGCGCCGAAGTGTTTCAGCCGGATAGTGAGAAGCACAATAGATCGCAATTGCAAATCACTATTAATCATCGTCTTTACATCAGTACGAATGGAAACATATTCGATTACTCAAAAGCCAGCTCAGGACAATACGCGAATCAAGGCTCTCATGTCTTATCGTTCGACAAGGCGGTGACCGTCAATCGCGGACGAATGAAAGCGTGGACAATAGATCAAGGAAGCCTGACTTTATTGGTACACGCGATGGAAGGCTTTGTTATTCATACTATATCGGTCGACCCGAGCAAATCCACCTGCACCTTCGCGGAAACAACTCGACCCGAGCCATCGACGGGAAGGCTCGTGGTAGAGAAGATGAATGGGCACGTCAGCCAAGTGATTTCGTTCACGCTCATTTCTTCTGCCTGTACGATAAAAAAGGGAAATATTTTCGCGGCGGATCAATAGCGATTTTCGCCGGCGTAAGCTATGGCCCTGGCGCTCGTGGCCGATCCGGCCGGGCGCGCCGTTAACCTTACCGGGACTTGTGGCGGGGTCGATCTCCGGTATAGTTGAGCCGACGCGATCTTCGACTCCACTGATCACCCCGGCTCAGGCTGCTCAACGCCACAAGGGGGTTAGATGAAGCCACTCTTCGCGGCCCTGCTTCGTTCGTCGTTCTTACTGGTCGCCCTGCTGGCCCTGACCGGCTTCGACAGCTCCCCGCGCTCGGGCCAGGTGCTCGACGAGGCGCGGGCGGGCGGACGCGACGCCGCCTCGTTTCCGCCCGCGGACGAGAACTATTTCCACGACATGGATGGCGGGGTCGCGCTGACCTCCGACGAGGTCAAGGGCCGCAACACGTGGCTCGTGTGGAGCGGCGGCGACGACCGGTTCTGGGATGGGATGACCGCGAGCACGTTCGGCGGGTTCGACCTCTTGAAGATCATTGCCTACGACCCGTCGAAAAAGATCGACCGCGACTGGCGCTGGAACTGGCTGGGGGTCATCAACGAGCCGTGCTTCGACGCGCCGGCCGCGCCAGACCAGGCCCGGTTCGGCCTGCTGCTCGATACCCGCCGCTCCGATTGCCCGCCCGACCCGTTTGCCGACGAGCGCAAATACCCCGGGGTCAAGATCGGGGCGCGCGGCTCTACCGTCCCGGTCGGGTCGTATTACGGCTACCCCAGCGGCATCGTCGGTTTGCGCCTTTTTCCCAACCCCGATTTCGACGAAGCGGCGGCAAAGCGCTGGGACGCGAAGCGGTATTTCACCGACCCGAGCTATTACAACGACAAGAACCTGGTGCGGCCCTACCGGGTCGGCATGTCCTGCGGCTTTTGCCATGTCGGGCCGGCCCCGACCAACCCGCCGGCCAACCCCGCACATCCCGAATGGGCGAATTTGAACTCGACGGTCGGGGCTCAGTACATGTGGGTGGACCGGCTGTTCATCTACTCGGCCGCGCACGACAACTTCATGTTCCAGCTTGTCCACACCTACAAGCCGGGGAGCATGGACACCTCGCTGGTATCGACCGACAATATCAACAACCCGCGGACGATGAACGCGGTCTACTCGCTCAAGCCGCGCCTCGACATGGCGCTGCGCTGGGGCCGGGAAAAGCTGACCGGCGGGCAGCTCAACAACAAGCAGTTCAACGACTACAACCTGACGGGCGAGATCGGCGATTATCTCAACCAATTCTACCAAAAGCCCGATATATCCCTGACGCCGCATGTACTGAAGGACGCGTCGGATTCGGTCGGCGGCCTCGGCGCGCTCAACCGGGTCTACCTCAATATCGGCCTGTTCAGCGAGGAATGGCTGCTGCACTTCAACGCCGTCGCCGGCGGCAAGCCGATCTCGCCGATCGAGATCGCCGTGGCCGAGAGGAATTCGAGCTACTGGCAGGCGACCGAAGCCGCGACCCCGCTCACCGCGCTCTTCTTCCTGAAGGCGGCGCGCCCCGACAAGCTGGCAAACGCGCCGGGCGGGCCGAAATACCTGTCGACCGACGAAGCCGTGCTGGGGCGTGGGCGGCATGTGTTCGCGGATAATTGCGCCCGCTGCCATTCGAGCAAGGCGCCCGCGCCCGCCGCGGGCCTAGACCCGGCGGGCTGCGCCGGTTCCGGCTATCTCGATTGCTGGAACCGCTATTGGGCCTGGACCAAGACCGACGACTACAAAGAGCAGATGCGCGCGATCGTCGACAAGCCGAACTTCCTCGACGACAATTTCCTGTCCACCGAGGCGCGCATCCCGGTGACCCTACTGCAGACCAATGCCTGCAGCCCGCTCGCGACCAACGCGATCGCCGGCAATATCTGGGACAATTTCTCGTCGCAATCGTACAAGGACCTGCCGTCGGTCGGCACGGTCACGGTGCACGACCCGTTCACCGGAGCGCCGCACCCCTACAAGATGCCCGCGGGCGGGCGCGGCTATACGCGGCCGCCGTCGCTGATCGGCCTGTGGTCCACGGCGCCGTTCCTGCTCAACAACACGGTCGGCCCGTTCGAGCAGGATCCGTCGGTCGACGCCCGCATGCGCGTCTTCAACGCCTCGATCGAGCAGATGCTGTGGCCGCAAAAGCGCGACGCCGACCCGGTGCTCGGGAACAAGGTGCCGGGCTATATCCAGCGCACCGACGCGCGCAGCTGGATCACGATACCGGCCGGATATTTGCCGGACATTTTCCGCCCGGCGAGCGGCATCGCGCACGACCTGCTCCCGCGGCTGGTCGACGCCAATGGCGACATCAAGATCGGGCCGATCCCCAAGGGGATGCCGGTCGGCCTGCTCGCCAATCTCCAGCCGCTGCCGGAGACCACCGATCCGATCCAGCGCATCGCGCATGTCGAAAAGGTGCTGCGCCTGCTGGTGAGGCTCAAGCACGACCTGCTGGCGCTGCCGAAGAACGCCACCGATGCCCAGCTGACGAAGGTTTTCGCCAATCTGGCGCAGCCGCTGCTCGAGCTGAGCAAGTGCCCGGATTTTGTCGTCAACCGCGGCCACTATTTCGGCACCTCGATGGCGGCGGCGGGCGATCCGGGGCTCAGCGACGACGACAAGCGCGCGCTGATCGAGTTTCTGAAGACGTTCTAGCCCCTCGGCGGAGGTCGCGTGTTGGCCGACGATGGAGACATCTGCGACTACGCGGTCATCGGCTCGGGGGCCGGCGGCGGCACGGTGGCGGCCCGCCTCGCGGAGGCGGGGATGGATGTCGTGCTGCTCGAAGCCGGCGGCGACTACCGCGAGATCGCCGCGCCCGGCCTGCCGGAGCATGGCGATGTACCGGCATTTCACCCGCTCGCTTCGGAGAACCCGGCGCTGCGCTGGGATTTTTTCGTCCGCCACTACGCCGATGAGAGCCAGCAGCGTCGCGACCCCAAGGCGGGGCCGGACGGCGTGCTGTATCCGCGGGCCGGCACGCTCGGCGGGTGCACCGCGCACAACGCGATGATCTTCGTCACCCCCGACGACGCGGATTGGAACGGAATCGCCGCCCTGACCGGCGACCCCTCGTGGCGCGCCGAGAACATGCGGCGCTATCTGAGCCGGGTCGAGGATTGCCGCCACCGGCCGTTCTGGCGGTGGCTCAGCCGGTTCGGGATCGATCCGACCGGTCACGGCTGGGCCGGCTGGCTGCGCACCGAGCAGGCGATGCCGGGGGAAGCCTTCGCCGATGACGAGCTCTGCCGCCTCGTGGCGGCGACCGCCTGGGGCGACGGCATCTGGCGCCGGCTGCTGGGGCTGATCCGCCGCGAGGGCGATCCCAACGACCGGCGCTCGGCGCGGCGCGGCTTCGAGGGACCGGCCTACACGCCGCTGGCGACGGCTGGCCACAGCCGGACCGGCACCTATCGGCGGCTGCGCGAGGTGGCCGCGCGCTTCCCCGACCGGCTGCGGCTCCGGCTGAACGCGCTGGCGACGCGGGTCGTGCTCGACGAGGGGCACCGGGCGGTCGGCGTCGATTATCTGGAAGGCGCCCATCTCTACCGCGCCGACCCGATCGCCACGGCGTCTCGCGGCGCCCGGCGCCATCTCAGGGTGCGCCGCGAGGTGATCGTTTCGGGCGGCGCCTTCAACTCGCCACAACTCCTGATGCTGTCCGGTATTGGGCCGCCGGCCGAGCTCGCCGCGCACGGGATCCCGCTCCGGGTTGCGCTCCCCGGCGTCGGACGGAACCTGCAGGACCGTTACGAGATCGCCGTCGTCAACCGGTTGCGCCGGCCGTGGTCGTCGCTGTCGGGCGCGTGCTTCGACGCCGCCGACCCGATCTACCGCGAATGGCGCGACCGGCGGCGCGGCATGTACATCTCGAACGGGTCGGCGATCGCGGTGACCCGCCGGTCGACGCCGCAAGCGCCGCTGCCGGATCTGTTCTGCATGGCGCTGCTCGCCCGCTTTTACGGGTATTTCCCGGGATACTCGCGGGAGATCACCGATCACCACGACTATCTGAGCTGGGCCATCCTCAAGGCGCACACGCAGAACCGCGCCGGTACCGTGACCTTGCGCTCGGCCGATCCGCGAGACACCCCGGTGGTGAATTTCCGCTACTTCGAGGAAGGCGACGACCCCGGCGGCGCCGATCTGAAGGCGGCGGTCGAGGGCATTCGCTTTGTCCGCAAGATGGTGCGGGCGATGGGCGACGAATTGGTCGCCGACGAGGAGATGCCCGGGGCCGATTGCGAGAGCGACGAGGCGCTGGCCGCCTATGTCCGCGACAACGCCTGGGGCCACCACGCCTCGTGCTCCTGCGCGATCGGTCCGCTCGCCGAGGGGGGCGTGCTCGGCGGCGATTTCACCGTGCACGGCACCCAGGGGCTGCGCGTCGTCGACGCCTCGATATTTCCGCGCATCCCCGGCTATTTCATCGCCAGCGCGATCTACATCGCCGCCGAAAAGGCCGCCGACGCGGTGCTGGCGGCCAGGCTGCCGGCTTACGAGTTTTCGGCGACGGAACCACGCACGGTCGACGCCGTGGGAGGACCTTAGTCAACGCTTTGTGTCGGACTTTGCGGGAGACGATCATGGCTTACAGCATCGACCAATTGCTGAAGATGACGACGCCTCAGCTCGACGCGCTTTTCACCGGCGCCCCAGTCGGGGATATCCCCAGCGGCGAAGGCAAAGGTACCGCGATCATCGGCGCCGGCACCGCGCTGACCCCGGCGATTGCCAGCTTCATCAACCATTTCGCCTGGCAGGGCAAAATCTTCGATGCCGAGAAAGGGCTGCTGAAAAACCTGATCACACCGTTCGGCATCGCCGCCATCGTCGCCCGGGTCTACAAGGGCGAGAGCTGGTTCGACGGCAAGCAGTGCATCGTCCTCGACTATTCCGAGACCTCGATCGTCGCCGGCTGGATCCGTGACGAAATCCGCATGATCGAGCCGGGTTTCTATCTCGGCCAGGTGTTTGGCGAGAAGACCCGCATCTTCCACTTCACCTTGCAGTTTTAAGGGCGGGGCGCGAGCCCGTGACCCTTCGGGGCACGCTCCGCCGTTTGTGGCGGGTCGGCTGTGCGCTTGTCGGCGGAGCAATCCTGCTCGTCGTCGCGGCCGGTCTGTTCGCCTATTTCACGTTTTCGAGCGGAGACGCGGAGGCGTTCTTCGACGACCCGATCCGCCAGTTCAAATACGGGTCGACCGGCGGCGAGCTTCTCGCCGGCTTGCCGGCCGGCATCTTCAAGGCGCTGCCGCAAATCTGCCCGGATTTCCTGCCCGGCCGGGGCTGGGGGTCGCTCGGCTTCATCTACGAAAAGGGGATGGATCGCCCGGTCGGCACCTCGCGGAAGCGGAGCCTCGGGTTCGACCGCATCGCGCTCAACTGCGCGGCGTGCCACGCCGGCACCTATCGGGAAACGCCGCAAAGCGAGCCCGTCGTCGTTATCGGCATGCCGTCGCATCAGATGAACCTCGGCGGCTTCACCAAATTCGTCACGAGCTGCGTGCTCGACGAGCGGTTCAACCCGTGGCAGGTCATCGAGGCGGCCGAGCGGACCGGCGAGCGCTACTCGGCGGTACAGCGCAGGCTGATCGCCTACGCCGTGGTTCCGGCGATGCGCGAGGCGGTGCTGCTGTTGCGCGGCCGTTTCAGCTTTTTGCAGCACGAGGTCGAGCCGGGGCCAGGCCGCTTCGACACCTTCAACCCGGAAAAGGCTCTGCTGAACTGGCCGTTGGGGTTGGTGCCGGAGCGGGAGAGCGTCGGCATCGTCGATTTCCCGTCCCTGTGGCTCCAGGGGCCGCGCGCGGACAAGGAAATGCAACTTCACTGGGACGGCAACAACACCGACGTCGAAGAGCGCAACCGGAGCGCCTCGTTCGGCACCGGCGCCGTGCCGACCACGCTCGACCGGACCTCGTTCAAGTTCATCGCCACGTGGCTCAAATCTCCGGCCAACGCGCCGCCGAAATACCCGTTCCCCATCGACGCCCAACTCGCTGCCACCGGCAAGCCGATCTACGAAAAGTTTTGTTCCGGGTGCCACGGCATCAGCGGGCGGGACTTCAGCGGCGCGTATGTCGGCAAGGTCGACAAGATCGATCATATCCGCACCGACCCGTGCCGGCTCGACAACTACACCCACGCGCTGGCCGCCGAGCAGGGCAACCTCTACGCCGCGTTTGCGGGCGAGCGCTTCTCGCATTTCCGCAAGACCGACGGCTACGCCAATCTGCCGCTCGACGGCATCTGGCTGCGCGGACCGTATCTGCACAACGGCTCCGTGCCCACGGTCCGCGACCTTCTCGAACCCGCCGACAACCGGCCGCCGGATTTCTACCGCGGCAACGATGTGATCGATCAGAAGAAGCTCGGCTTCGTCTCGACCGTCGCGGCGGAGAACGGGACCAATTTCTTCCATTACGAGACCCGCTGCGTGGAGCCGGGCGGCTGCCCGGGCCGGCGCAACCCGGAAAACCGCCAGGAGCACAATGTCTGCGAGCCCGGCGATTGGGCCGGCAACGGCAATCGCGGGCACGAGGGCGCGGAGTACGGCACCGAACTTTCGGCGGAGCAGAAGGATGCGATCGTCGAATACCTCAAGACGTTTTGAGGCGCTGCGATGATGCCCGGCGAAAACCGATGGAAGTGGCGCCTGGCGGCGATCGGCGTCGTCGTTGTCGTGATCGCCGCCGTCGTGGGTGCCATCGCCTGGTGGAAGTTCTTCAAGTCCGGCGAACAGCAATTCGCCACCCCGGCCGACCGCTTCAACTACGGCTCGCTCGCCGGTGAGCCGCTCGCCGGGATCCCCTATCCGATCTTCATGATCCTGCCGCGGGTGTTCCCCGATCTCGTGGCGAAATACGCGACCGAGGGGTACGGGCCGAAAAAGCCCGGGTTCGGCGGCTACGGCGCGTTCGGGCTTCCCTGGGAGGAGGGCGAGCGCCTGCCGTTCGGGCTGTCGATCAAGCGGCTCGGCTACGAGCGGGTGACGATCAACTGCGCCTTGTGCCACACCGCCAGCTATCGCCTCAGCGCCGACGCCGAACCCCAGTTCGCGGTCGGGGGACCGGCGCACACGCTGAACCTGCAAGGGCTGCTGCGCTTTCTGATCGCGGCGTCGCACGATTCGCGGTTCACCCCGGCGCGGATGCTGCCGGAGATGGCCGTCCATTTCCCGCTCGATCCGATCGATGTCGCCGACTATTCCGCCGGGCTGATCCCGGTGACGCGAACGGCGCTGCATCTCGTCGAGCGCGAGCTCGGCTGGATGGACAGAAAGCCGGCCTGGGGGCCTGGGCGCGACGATGCGTTCAACCTGCCGAAATACATCCTGACCCAGACGCCCTGGGACGACACGACCGGCAATACAGATTTTCCCGCCGTGTGGCGGCTCGGCCAGCGCAAGGGGCACCTTTATCACTCGGCCGGCGAGGCGAAGACGCTTTACGCCGTGGTGGCGACATCGGCGCTCGGCATCGGGTCGTTGCCGGTCGGCGGCTTCGCCGAGCGCAACCGGTGGCTCGAAGACTTTATCGCCAAGGCGGAGCCGCCGCCCTATCCCCGCGCCGTCGATGCGAGCCTCGCCGACCGCGGCAAGGCGATCTACCAGGCGCGCTGCGCCGAGTGCCATGCCGAGGGCGGCAAGCGGACCGGCACCGCGATCCCGCTCGCCGAGCTCGGCACCGACCCCGAGCACGTCATCGGCTGGAACCAGCGCAACGCCGACCGGATGAACCTGGTCGTGCGGGGACTCGGGGCCGCCGATGCCGATGTCGAGGGCGCGCAAGGCGGCTATGTCTCGCGGCCGCTCGTCGGGGTGTGGCTGCTGGGGCCGTATCTGCACAACGGGTCGGTCCCGACACTGCGGGACCTTCTGTCACCGCCCGACAAGCGCCCCGGCATTTTCTATCGCGGCTACGACGTCGTGGATTTCGACAAGGTCGGCTTCATTTCGACCGGCGACGAGGCGGCGGCGCACGGCTTTCGCTTCGATACCCGCATTCGGGGGAACGGCAATGGCGGGCACGTCTACGGAACCGATCTCGGCGACGGTGACAAAAATGCGCTGGTCGAGTTCCTCAAAACGCTTTAGCGGCCGATGACGCCGCAGGGCAATTTCCTCGTGATGGCTCCGGTGATCCCGGGGCGCGAAGACGAGCTGCGGCAACTGCTCGCGTCGATGAACGCGACCCCGGGCGCGGCCGACTCTCAGAACGCGCTGATCCCGTTCGGCAGGTTTGACCGCCTGCATTTCGCTCGCCTTCTGATCCTGACCGACCCCACCGCCGACGACATCGCGATCTACGACGTTCCCGCGCCGGAACTGCCGCCGACCTTGGTGTTTTTCGGCGATTGTGACGGCTCCGGCGCCGCGTTCCTCGAGCAGCTTGCCGCCGGAGCGGCGGGACTGCGGCGGATCTTCGCCTGCTGCGACGGTTTTTCGCCGGACGACGATCTGCTCGAATGGATGCGCCGGCACGGTCAGGCCCCGATCGCCAACTATGTCAACACAATCGGCCGCACGGTGCGGCAGATCCGCGAGGAGGCGGCGCTCCACGACGCCCTCGCCGACTATCTCGGGGACCCGGCGCGCGCGGTCGCCATCGCCGACCCCCACGCGCTGCAACGCGACCTCGTCTCATACGTCGCGGCCCGGCAGGCCTCCGGCGAGCTCGTCCTGAGCGAACCCGAACCGACGCCGCTCGGCTGGCGGCTGCGGAACGCGCTCAACCTGGCGGTCGGGCCGCTGATCGGAATGCTGCTGCTGCCGTTCGTCCTGATTTATCTGCCGGTGTTCTTCTGGCAGCTGCGCCGGCGCGAAACGACCGACCCCCAGATCACGCCGCGCCCCGGCGCCGCCGCACGCGCCGAGATCGCGCGGCACGAGGATTACGACGTCACCAACCCCTACCTCGTCATCGGCGGGCTGAAGCCCGGGCTGTTTCGCCGGCTGCTGACGATCGCGCTGTTGTCGGTCGTCGATTACGGCGCCCGCCACATCTTCAACCGCGGCCATCTCGCCCGGGTAAAGACGATCCATTTCGCGCGCTGGGTCTTCCTCAACAGCCAGAAGCAGATGTTCTTCGCGAGCAATTACGACGGCTCGCTAGAAGCCTATATGGACGACTTCATCAACAAGGTCGGCTGGGGGCTGAACCTGCTGTTCAGCAACGGCGTCGGCTACCCGAAGACAAACTGGCTGGTCCAGGGCGGCTCCGACGACGAGCAGAAGTTCGAATACTACATCTTCCGGCATCAGCTGCCGATCGACGTCTGGTACAAGGCCTATCCGGGCCTCACCGCCTTCGACCTCACCCGCAACACATTGATCCGCGCCGGATTGACCCGGCTCGACATGACCGATGACGAGGTCAGAGAATGGCTCAACCTGATCTGACACCGGCGCCAGTCGCCTTCGACGATATTCAGGGACTCGTGCGCTTCGGGCACGGTCACCTGAGCGACGCGTCGTTTCTGCTGCTGCGGATCGAGGACCCGGCGGCCGCGCGCGCCTGGCTCGCGGCTGCGCCGGTGACCAGCGCCGAAGAAAAGCAGCCGCTGCCGGAAGCGGTTTTGCACATCGCCGTCACCAGTAGCGGGCTGAGCCGGCTGGGGTTTTCGGAGGCGGCGCTCGCCGGGTTTTCCGACGAGTTTCTCTCGGGGATGGCCGGCGAGGACAACCGCTCGCTACGGCTCGGCGATGTCGCGGCGAGCGCTCCGTCGTATTGGGATTGGGGCGCGGCGGGGCGCGAACCGGACTTGCTGGTCATGCTCTATGCCCGTCCCGGCGGACTTGCCGCGTGGGCGGAAGCGGTCAAAGGGGCGAACTGGGCCACTGCGTTCTCGCAACTCCATGTGCTGTCGACCGACAAGATGGGCGACGATGTCGACGAGTTCAGCCGCGAGCCGTTCGGCTTCGCCGACGGGATCAGCCAACCAACCATCGACTGGCGGCAGGAGCGGAAGACCGGCGACACCGAGCTGACCTACGGCAACCGGGTCGCGCTTGGCGAGTTCCTCCTCGGCTACCGCAACGAGTACGGCATGCTCACCGACCGGCCTCTGCTCGATCCGGAGGCGGACCCGGAAAACCTGCTGCCCGACGCCGAGGACCAGCCTGGCAAGCGCGATTTTGGGCGCAACGGGACCTATCTGGTGCTGCGCGACCTGCGGCAGGACGTGCGCGGCTTCTGGCAGTATCTCGAACGGCAGGCGAGATTTGTCGGCCGGCCGCGCCAGCAACTCGCCGAGGCCCTGGTCGGCCGCACGATGCTGGGCCAGCCCCTCGCGTCCCTTTCCGAGCAGCCGATCGCCGGCGTCGAACCGGGCGACCGGCTGAACCGCTACACCATCGAGGCGGACCCGCTCGGCGCCGCCTGTCCGCTCGGTGCCCACATCCGCCGATCCAACCCGCGCACCGCCGACCTGCCCGGCGGCCCCAGCGGCTTCCTGACCAGGCTCCTGCGCATGTTCGGGTACGGCAACCGCTATGCCCGGGACGACCTGATCGCCCCGACGCGGTTTCATCGGCTGGTGCGCCGCGGCCGGCCCTACGGCCCCTACGTGTCGCCGGAGGCCGCGCTCGATCCCGCGCCGCCCGGCGAGGAGATCGGACTGCGCTTCGTCGGCCTCAACGCCAACATCGCCCGGCAATTCGAATTCGTGCAGGCGGCGTGGCTGACCCGCACGAAATTCGGCGGTTTGACCGAGGAAAGCGATCCGGTCACGGGCAACCGCCAATCGATCGCCGGTTGCCCGGTCGCCGACACCTTCTCGCTGCCGCAGCCGAGCGGCGCCGCCCTGCGCCTGCGGGAGATGCCGCAATTCGTGACGGTGCGCGGCGGGGGCTATTTCTTTTTGCCCAGCCTGTCGGCGCTGCGTTACCTCGCGAGCCTCGGGGACCGGTCACATGCTGTCTTGCCCCCATCTGGACCTATGGTAGCTTAAGGGATCGGCACGGCATGAAGGAGCGCGCCAATGGCCGAAAATCCCCCTTCCGGCATTCGCTCCGACGAGCCCGGAGACAACGAACTCACCATAAGCGAAAGCGAAGTGCTTTCGGCCGTGGCTCAGGGTCAGTCGAACTATGTCATCGCCCGAAACCTCGGCATGGCGGAAGCTACCGTCAAAATCCACCTCGCGAGCCTGATGCGCAAAATCAAGGCGCACAATCGCATCGAGGCTGCGATTTGGGCCCTGTCCAATCTACCTGTCGAGGGGCGGCCCGGTCGCGGGTTCGTCTGAGGAAACCGCCAACGCTTCGGCGGGCTCACGGCTCAAGCGCCAACTCGTCACGGCAAGGACAAGCCGGACACCCGCAAGATCCGCGGCGTCTTGTTGGGCCTCCACCTCCCCTGTGTTCCTGGCCGCGACGAGCGCCTCCATCGCGTTCACCCAATTATCGGCGGCTTTCAGAACAGCCTCCTCACGCGGCGAACTCATCACACTCCCTTTCAGAACTAAGGCGGATTTGGCGAGACGGCGGGCCTAAGTCGTCTTCTCGCGGCAGCTCTGGATCCCGAGACCATCGCTCAGCCTTGGTGATGATCGACGCATCGCGCGCCCATCCAATTTTTGTGCGGCCAAGGCCTCTCCTATCCCAGCGACGTTGGTAAGGTTCATCGGGCGGCGATTATGCTGGCGCAGCGGGGTGCGATTAGGGGTTCTATTAGGGGAAAATCGCGAAAATCAGATTCGCCACGAATAAATTTTGGCCTATCCTGCGTTGCTCTGTCGGAAACTCGTCCGCTCGACAGCAGTATCGCGGAGAAACGGCGTGGACCACTTCACATCCCGGGAATATCCGCAAACCATCGTGGCCATCCGACCAGGCGCGCGCACAGTTACGCCTCGGATTCGCGCCGTTGTACCAAAGCTTACTCGTATAAAACTGCTCGGTAGGATGCAGGTAATCAGCCCTGATGGGGAAGATATCCTTCCAACTGTTAAAAAGACTAAGGCGTTACTCGCGTACCTGTGTATTTCCCGGGAAGAGCGTATCTCACGGGAAACTCTGGCCGGACTCTTATGGGATCGCTCCGGCGAAACGCTGGCGCGCGACCACCTGCGCCACGCGCTTGCCGAGCTAAACCAGTCTCGCGGAAGTTGGCAGCTCGAGCGCGAACGACACTGGGTTCGGCTCGACGCCGCCAATTGCTGGATCGATGTGTTTGAAAACCCTGACCGCCCCGACCTCCTCGACGATTTGGTCGACGTATCGCCGGCCTTCGACCAGTGGCTCATGGTGGAGCGGACGCGGTTTGAGGCCCGCTGCAAATTCGACCTCGAAGCCAAGCTCGAGGAACTCGTTTCGGCTGCCGCACCGGCGGAGAGCCGGATCGAGGCGGCGCGCCGGCTTCTGAAATTCGATAACTCGCATCAGCGCGCGGTTCGGAGTCTGATGACGGCGCTGGTCGATAGTGGGGATCCCGCGGAAGCGTTGGCGGAATACGACCGCTTCCAAGCCTTGCTGGCGGCGAGTCACGACATGCGTCCCTCAGACCAGACGACGGCGCTCTACCGTCGAATTCGCCAGGATTGGCAAATCACACCGATCCTGGATTCCGACCGCCTGTATCGCGCAGAGCAAAGCGACCCGCCGGTGGAGGAAGGCCGGGTGGCGGACGCCCAAAAGGCCCAGCCGTCGATCGCCGTTTTGCCGTTCCGCGATTTGGGGGCGAAATCGAGCCAGTCTTATGTGGCTGAGGGGCTCACCGACGACCTTATCGAGCGGCTTTCCCGCGTCCCGACCCTATTTGTAATTTCTCGGCTCTCGACCGCCGTTTACAAAAAGCAGGAGCGGTCCCCCCAGGAGATCGGCGCCGAGCTTCGGGTTCGCTATCTTCTCTCGGGAAGCGTCCGAGTTGTCGGCAATCGGTTGCGCCTCACCGTTGAACTCACCGACACAACGATCGGGGAGAGCCTCTGGGTCGAGCGGTTCGATAGGGACATGTCAGATCTGCTCGACGTCCAAGACCAGCTTGCCGAGGCGGTTGCTCGGGCAGTAGCGCCGCGCGTGCGGTACGCCGAGATTAAACGCGTCCGGGTCACGCAACCGGAGCAGCAGGGCGCCTACCATCTGCTGCTGCGCGCGCAGGAGTGCATGCATCAGCCCTCCCAAGAGGCGTTCGAGAAGGCGGAGGGGCTGTTCGCCCAGGCCATGGAGCGGGGACCGCGCTATGCGCCGGCGTTCGCTTGGTGCGCGTATTGGCACATCATGCGCGTCGGGCAGGAGTGGTCGCCCGCGCCGGAGCGGGACACCGCGCTTGCCGAGCACTTTGCGAAATTGGCCGGCGAATGCGACCCGATGGACTCGATGGCAATCGCGGTCCAGGGTCACGTCGCCGCGTATCTGCATAAGGATTTTGACCGGGCGTTCCCGTTCTTCGAGGCGGCCCTTCGCATCAATCCAAACAGTTCGAGGGCCTGGCTGTGGGACTCCAACGCCCATGCCTGGAGCGGGCTAGGACGGGAAGCCGTGGCCAAGATCGAGCGGGCAACCGCCCTCTCCCCATTCGACCCAATGGTTTGCGCGTATAGCGGCGGGGCGGCGATGGCCTATCTCGCCGACGGCCAATATGGCAAGGCGGCCAAGGCCGCAGTCCGCTGCATTCGCGACAACCGTACTTACACGACGGGGCACAAGCTGCTTGTGATCGCGCTCTCGCTGGACGACCGGCCAGAAGAAGCGCGAGCGGCGGTCGGCCCGCTCATGGCGCTCGACCCTAAATTTTGCGTGGAGCGCTATCTTGCGCGATTCCCGGGAAGTTTCGGTCCCCTCGCCGAGCGGTTCCGCGAGGCGCTTCTGAAAGCCGGCGTTCGCGATCGGGCCGAGTCCAAAAATTAACCGGTTACCTGACCGCCATTGCCGCCGGGTGCGCCTCCAAACAATATGCGACCCTCTTTTCCGCTCGCCCCTAAATCCAGCGCGAGCACAGCAGGAGGAGAGCTGATGGCCCCGATTACCCGGAAACCGATCTCGCCGTCTCCACGGCTTCCCGACGCCAAGACTGCCGATATCGGCAAAGTCCGCTTCGGCGACGGAACCATTACGGGGGAATATCCGACCCCACGCCTTCCCGACGAGAGGATCGCGGATACCGGCAAGGTGCGTTACGGAGACGGAACCATCACTGGCACGTACCCAGTGTAGTATTGAGGACCAGGCGGCGCCGCGGAGAGGGATCGAGCAATGGGCCAGCCGGCGGAACCGGTCATCTGCCAGTTCTACCGGCTTATCCCAGACGCTCCCGCGCCGCGGCGGGCCGACCGTGCTGCCGATGGCAAGATATCGATCGACGCGTATCGCTACTGCGAACCGCTGACTGCGGCATCCGCATTCGGATGGCATCTGTTCCCGCCGATCTCCTTCAGCTTGCTCCTCGACAACGACGAGACATTCTGGAGGTATGAGGGCGCCCCGCACGATGACTGGGTCGCCTTACAGGCCGGCGCGCAATATCCCGGCTTTCGCGATCATTTCAGGGAGATCGCGCCGGACGGGCTCGGCGATCTGGCGCCGCCCTTTCTCGTCCAGGGCTCGTCTCCCGGCCACGTGCAAATCTGGAGCGGATGGCTGGCGCGCACCGCCGGCGGCTGGGCGTTGCTGTCGCGGGGCGTCGCCAATGCCAAGAAGACCCAGGCCTATCAAAATTATGAGGGAATAATCGAGACGGCCACGTGGTTCGGGCCTTTATTCACCAACGTCCGCTTAACCCGCACTAACTCCCCCGTCTTCTTTCACAAGCGCGAGCCGTTCTTTCAGGTGCAGCCCCTCTTGCGGCAATGCTACCGGGATCCGGGTTTTGAGGTGCTCGACTCCGGTTCGCTGACCGCCGATGATTGGCGGCGCTTCCTCGACACGATCGGACCGAACACCGACCACATGCGGCGGGCCGGTCACTACGCCGCGGAGACGCGCCGGCGGCTGCGCACCGAAAATTTGCCGACATGACCGGGCAGCGGCTGGCGATCCGTCTGATGATCGCGCAGGCCACCCTGTTTGCGGCCGAAACGGCGATTATCCATCACATCGGGGCGCAGGTGTCTGCTCTGCAGCTTGCGTTCGTGAGAGGGGCCTCGGGAGTTGTCCTTGCGCTCGCGCTGGCCCCGGGCCTGGCGGTGATGCGCACCCGTCAGCCCGTGCTGCAGCTGCTCCGCGGCGGGGTAGCGTTCCTCTACCTGTTGGCAATGATCTACTCGTTCGGACATCTGCCGTTCGCGGACGCGACCGCGATCTCCTACACACAGACTCTCTACATCGCCGTTTTCTCCGTGCTCATCCTTGGCGAGACCGTCTCCGGCTTGAATTGGGCCGCGGCGGCGATAGGCATCGCGGGTGCGCTGCTGATCTCCAAGCCCTCCTTTTCCGGATGGACCTTCGCCTACTTCCTCGCCGTGCTGGCGACGAGCCTCAACGGCCTCTCGTTTGTGCTGAACCGCTATTTGCAGCGCGAAGACAGCGAAGCCACGACGATGTTCTACACCAACCTGGTCCCCGCGATCGGAAGCCTTCCCGCTTTTGTCTGGGCTGCACCGCCTCCGGCGGGCACGCTGGTTTGGCTGCCCGCCCTCGCTCTCCTCGGCCCCTTGGGGGTTTATTGCGGCATTGCCGCCGTCAGACGCTCCAGCGCCGCCACGCTCGGCCCCTATACACTCCTGCGCCTAGTGATTGCTCTGTCCGCCGGCATCGTCGTCTTCCACGAAATACCAGACGCGATCAGCGCAATCGGCGCTGGCCTCATCCTGGGAAGCTGCCTGCTTTCCGCGGGGTATGCGAACAGGCGGTACTCACAGTCACTCTCGGCGGCGTTTGTCAAAACCCGTCCCGATCGGGCTAGCGAGCCGACGGGGATGATATCGGCCCGCTAGCCGCTCAGTCGGAGCGGCGGGCGGTGGCGCTAAGCCCCGGCAGGTTCGCCAGGGTCCAGATAGCGGCCTGCGTTCGGTTATCCACGTTGATCTTGCGCAACAAGTGCTTGAGGTGAACCTTCACGGTGGACTCGGCCATGCCGAGGTACCGCGCGATCGTTTTGTTCGAATGACCTGCCACCAAATGTAAGAGGACGTCTCTCTCGCGAGGAGAGAGTTGTACACGGGCGGGTCGACCCTCGACGGTAGATGCTGGCGTGGCGGGTTTTCGACCCAAGGCCAAATCCGGAGGAAACACGCGCTCACCACGGCGAATGAGACGGAAGGACCGGACAAATGCCTCGAGGGATAAATCATAGGTAAGAATGCCGCTCAGCGCCGCAATGTCGTCGGGGTCCATTTTCAGGCCGCTGGCCTCGTGCACCAATGCCACAACCTTGACCCCGCGCGCTTTTTGAGCGTGGAGCGCCTTCAGATCGCTATTGTCATCGAGATCTATAACCACAATCGTATCGCTGTCGTGCTCGCCCATCTCACAAAATACGGTGAACCCGGCGTCCAACAGCACGGACGAAAGGGCCTCTCTCACCAGCCGCAAGCACCCCAAAAATTCTATGTGAGCCACTGGCGTACTCTGTCCCGTATATCGCTCTATATTACGGATGAATCTTTATAGGCTATGATGATTATTCGTGCCTTACAAGTAACGTTTTACAAATATTTGATGTAAAGCCGTCGCAAGAATGGGTTGCAAGGACTCGTGTTGTCTTTGAGGGGTCCCTGCTGGCGCGGCGATCCCTAGCGACGGACGAGTCTTATTAATCCGCTCCGAGGTTCAGCGCCTGGGAGTATTTACCGCTAATACACGCCCGCTTGAACAGATATTCGGTGTTGACCTAGTCTATTGCAATCAAAACCGCGACGCCATCACGATCGTTCAGTACAAGATGATGGAGCCTGAATCACTAAAAGAATGAAAGAAAGAATGCCACGGCGCCGCGTTCCGCGTCGGCGCGAAATATGCGATGGTAGGGCATGAGCTTTCGGTCGCAACTCCTGGTGCTAATATACGCCGCGCTGCTGCTCGGCGGAGGCGGGGCGGCGCTGGCCGCCGACAATGCCGGGGAGGTGCTGACCTTCAACGGCGATTGCTTTGTCGTGGCCGCCGACCAACGCACCGTGCTGAAGATGGGCGACGCGGTGCATGTCGGCGATGTCCTCGACGTGCCGGAAGGGGCAAAGCTCAAGCTGCGCATGGCCGACGGGTCGGTGCTGTCGCTTGCCTCCGGCAGCCATTTGACGATCCAGAGCTACACGGTCGCGAGCAGCGGCGAGCAGCGCGACGTCAAGCTCGGCCTCGATACCGGGCTGATCCACGCGGTCGTCGCCAAGATGAGCCAACCGTCGAACTTCGAGGTGGATACCGCGACCGGCGTCGCCGCGGCGCGCTCGACCGACTGGTTTGTCGACGCCGATCCCGAGCGCACCGCGGTCGGCGTGCTCGACGGCGAGGTCAGCTTCGGCTACCGCGATGCCAAGGGCGGGCCCGTCACCGGCACCGTGATGATCCCGTCAGGTTCCGGCAGCGAAATCGACACGACTTCGCCGACGCCGCCTCCCGCCGCCGCTCCAGGCGCCAGGCAAGCAGCCGCGCCGCCGGCCCGCCGCATCGCTCCGACACCGGTCGCGCGCTGGACGCCGGAGCAGTTCGACCGGCTGATCGACCGCACCAGCGTCACGTTCGGCTGGTGCCAATGCATCGCCGACCACACCGTGATCCGCGCCGATTGCCGCACCGGCGTCGACGGCTGCAAGGCCGCCTGCAACGCCACCGGCAACACCTATTCCTTTGTTCCCAACGCCCGCCAGAGCTGCGCGCGGTTTTACGCCGATGTCATCGTCGGCCGCGGCAAGCAGCGGCACTGATCCGACCGTATTTTGACCCTGTCGAACGGCGTCCGCGAACTGCTGCTCGCAGTCGCCACCGCCCTCGGCGTCTTGGTGCTGCTGTCGTTCGAGGGCACCTCGCTGGTGCGCGGGCTCGAAACCGCTTCGCTCGACCTGCGCTTCCGCCTGCGCGGCGTCGTCAAGCCGGGGCCCGAAGTGGCGCTGGTCATGGTCGACGACCGCAGCATCGACGCGCTCGGCCGCTGGCCGCTGAGCCACCGCCTCTTTGCCCAGGCGCTGCGGACCCTCGACCGCGCCGGCGCCAAGACGATCGTCTTCGACTTCCTGTTTACGCAACCCGAGCAGCCGATCCCGCCGGAGCTGCAAGCCGCCGCCAAGACCGCCGCCGCGGCGCTGCCCGCCGACATCGACCCGGCGCTGCGGGGCGCGCTCAAGACCCTGGCCGAAGCCGACCCCGACGGCGACCTCGCCCGCGCCATCAAGGCGTCGGGCAACGTCTATCTGCCGATCGCCTTCACCTTCACCGGCAAAAAGGTGGCGGCGCCCGATTTTGTCTCCGATTCCGGATACCAGCGCTTCGTCAAGAGCCCGCTCAAGCCGGATTTCCCGCTGAAGCCGCTCTCGGCGGTGACCCCGCTGCCGCTCTGGGCGAAGGCCGCGGCAGGCCTCGGCCACGTCAATATCGCCTTCGACCGCGACGGCTCACCGCGCTACGACTACCTCGCGCTGCCGTTCGAGGGCGATTTCCTGCCGTCGCTGACGGTGCGGGCGGCCGCTGCCTATCTCGGAGTCAAATGGACCGATGTCGGTCTCGCGCTCGGCAAGGGGATCGAGCTCGGGCCGATCGATATCCCGACCGACGAGGCAACGCGTCTCTTGATCAACTATCGCGGCCCGCGCGGCACCTTCCCGACCTATTCCTTTGTCGATCTGCTGTCGGGGCGCATTCCGCCCGCCTCGCTCAAGGGCAAGCTCGTGCTGATCGGGGCGTCGTTTCTCGGACTTCCCGACAGCAACGCCTCGCCCTACGGCAGCACGCCGCTTCCGGGCACCGAGCGCATGGCGGCGATCATCGATTCGATCCTGCATCGCGACTTCATCGCCGAGAGCCCGCCCGGCTGGCCGATCGTGGTGTTCGCCACGATCACGTTGCTCGCGGCGCTGGCCGGGCTCAGCGCCGCGGTGCTTCCGACCCGGCTTGCCGCGCTGTCGGCGGCGCTGCCGCTGGCGATTTGGGTCGGCGCGACCGAGCTCGCCTTTCGCCATGGATTGTGGCTGCCGCTGGTGAAGCCGCTCGCGGCGCTGACGGTGACGACGATCGCGGTGCTGCTATTCCGCTACCGGGTGGTCGACCATCAAGGCCGGGTCATCAAGAGCGCCTTCAGCCGCTACCTCGCGCCCGACATGGTCGATACGCTGTCGCGCCACCCCGACCGGCTCAAGCTCGGCGGCGAGACGCGGACGATGACGCTGCTCTTCTGCGACGTGCGCGGCTTTACCGCGATCTCCGAGCGCTTCAAGAGCAACCCGCACGGTCTGACGCACTTGATCAACCGCTTTCTGACCCCGATGACCGACGTGATCATGGCGCGCCGCGGCACGATCGATAAATACATGGGCGATTGCGTGATGGCGTTCTGGAACGCGCCGCTCGACGATTCCCAGCATGCCCGGCACGCCTGCGACAGCGCGTTGGCGATGATCGCCGCGCTCGAAGGGGTCAACGCCGAGCTCTCGGCCGAGGCCGCGGACGAGGGGCGCGAGTTCAGGCCGCTCAAGGTCGGGGTCGGGCTCAACACCGGCGATTGCGTCGTCGGCAATGTCGGCTCGGACCAGCGCTTCGACTATTCGGTGCTGGGCGACGCGGTTAACCTCGCCGCCCGCCTCGAAGGGCAGACCAAGACCTATCGCGTCGACATCATCATCGGCGAGGCGACGCGCCACGCCGCGCCAACTCTTGCGGCGATCGAGCTCGACTGGATCGCGGTGATGGGCAAGGACCAGGCTGAAAGCATCTATGCCCTGCTCGGCGACGGCACGATGGCGGAGTCGCGCGAATTCAAAACGCTGGCGGCGCGTCACGAGACGATGCTCGAACTCTATCGTCAGCAGGATTGGACCGGCGCCCTGGCGGCGCTGCGCCGGTGCCGCGAATTCCGTGCCGAGCTCGGCGAGCTCTACGATCTCTACGAGTCGCGGATCGCCTACTTCGAAGCCAATCCGCCGGGGCCGTCCTGGGACGGCGTCTTCGTCGCCACCACAAAGTAGGAACGCGCACTCGCCAATGGCGTTTGCTGAGGCTCCCCCACCGCGAGCAGGACCGATGGCCAAACAGCAGACAGCCCCAGAGGCTCTCCCTCTTTTCGCCCGCTTCGCCCGCGCCATCGAGCGTCAGGTGGGGCGGTCCAGCACCTTCGTGCTAGCTATCGGCATCGTCCTGGTCTGGGCGGCCTCCGGCCCACTCTTCCACTGGTCTGACACCTGGCAGCTCGTCATCAACACCGGGACCACGATCATCACCTTCCTGATGGTCTTCGTGATCCAGAACACGCAGAGCCGCGACACGATGGCGCTGCACCTCAAGCTCGACGAGCTGATCCGGGTCACCGCCAAGGCGCGCGACGAACTGGTCGGCGCCGAGGACTTGTCCGACAAGGATATCGTCGAGGCCCGCGAGGCCGTCCACGAGCTCGCTGTCGCCGAAGGAACCGCGCTGGCCGAAGCCGCAGCCGACAAGACCGTCCAGAAAGCCCGCGCGAAACCGCGGGCAAACGGCCGTAAGCCGGGTTCGGCCGGGGCTACTACACCCGCTCGATGACCGTGGCGATGCCCTGGCCGACGCCGACGCACATCGCGACGAGAGCATAGCGCCCGCCGGTGCGCTGGAGCTGACGCGCCGCGGTCAGGCAGATGCGCGGCCCTGAGGCGCCGAGCGGGTGGCCGATCGCGATCGCGCCGCCGTTCGGATTGACCCGGCTGTCGTCGAACGGCACGTCGAGACCGCGCAGGCAGGCCAGCACTTGAGAGGCGAACGCCTCGTTGATCTCGATCACGTCCATGTCGGCGATCGTCAGCCCGGCCCTGTCCAGCGCCTTCTGCGCCGCCGGTACCGGGCCGTACCCCATGATGCGCGGGGCGACTCCGGCCACCCCGGTCGACAGGATGCGCGCGATCGGCTTTTGCCCGGCGTCGTCGCCGGCCTTGCGGCTGGCGACGATCATCGCGACCGCGCCGTCGTTGATCCCGGAGGCGTTGCCGGCGGTGGTGACGCCGTCGGCGAAGAGCGGCCGCAGTTTGGCCAGGGCTTCCATATTCGTCTGCGGGCGCGGGTGCTCGTCCTCGCTGACCGTGACCGGCCCGGCCCGGCCGCCGGGCACCTCCACCGCGGTGATCTCGCCGTCGTAAAAGCGGTCGGCCTTGGCGGCGGCGTATTTGGACTGCGACCCGGCAGCAAAGATATCAGCCTGTTCGCGGGTGATCTGATAGTCCCGTGCGAGGTTGTCGGCGGTCTCCGGCATCGTATCGCCGCCAAAGCGGCCCTCGACCTTCGGGTTCGGGAAGCGCGCGCCGATGGTCGAGTCGAAAACCTGCATATTCCGGCTGTACGGCCCCTCGGCCTTCCCCATGACAAACGGCGCCCGGCTCATGCTCTCGACCCCGCCGGCGACGAACAAATCGCCCTCGCCGCAGGTGATCTGCTGAGCCGCGACCGCGATCGCGTTGAGCCCGCTGCCGCAATTGCGCTGCAGCACCGAGCCCGGGACCTCGATCGGCAGCCCCGCGACGAGCGCCGCGTGCCGCGCGACGCAGCGGCTGTCCTCGCCGCCCTGGTTGCCGCAGCCGACGACGACATCCTCGATCTTCTCGGCGGCGAACCCGCTCTCGGCGACGACCTTGGCGATGACGGCGGCCAGCATGTCGTCGGGCCGCATCCTGGCGAGCGCGCCGGCATGGCGGCCGAACGGGGTGCGCAGACCGTTGTAGAGATAGGCGTCGAGCATGGGGCGGCTCCCGATCGTGCTGTGTTCTCTGGCGCGCATCTCCGCTCCGCGCGCCGCCGCTGTCAAGCGGCTCGAAACGCTATGGGGGCGGGCGACGTTGGCTGCGAATGGCCTCTCTTCTCCGGCTCCCGATCGTCTCGCTCGCGGTCACCGCCTTTGTCACCTTCGCGCTGATCGGCTCTACGCCGCGCTAATCCCGAACCTGCTGGCCGAGGCGCTGCGCCCGACCTCGCCCGTCATCTCCGGCCTGGTCCTGGCCGGGCTGTTCGCGGTGGCGACCGGCACCGTCGCGGCCACCGCGAGCCTCGGCGCCCGCACCGGCATGCTGGGCGGGCTTGCCCTCCTTATTCCCGCACTGACCCTCCTGGTGGCGACCTTGCCGGAATCGCCGGCGCCCTCGGCTATCGGGGCAGCCTCGAAGTGGTAAACCGGATCGCCCCGGCCGACCGCCGCGGCGAGACCGTGTCGAGCTACCTGATCGCCGTCTATGCCGGAAACTCGCTGCCGGTGCTCGGCGTCGGAATCCTGTCGGCGGCGGCGGGTCCGCTCGCGGCTCATGCCGTCTTCGCCGGGCTGATTGGCATTCTTGCGGTCATTGCGCTGGTAACCGGGTTCAAATACGCGCCGGAATCATAATTGAGCTATGATGATCCCGCTTTGGTACACGACCACCACGGCCATACCCATTCCCACAGCCACGCGGCGCCCGATTTTGGCCGCGCCTTCGCGGTCGGGATCGCGGCGAACCTCGTCTATCTGATCGCCGAGGCGGGGTTCGGGCTCTGGGCCGACTCGCTCGCGCTGCTCGCCGATGCCGGCCACAATCTCGGCGACGTGCTCGGCCTCGCGCTGTCCTGGGGCGCGGCGATGCTGAGCCGGCGGGGTCCGAGCCGGCGGTTCACTTACGGGCTGCGCTCGACCTCGATCCTCGCGGCGCTCGGCAATGCCGGGATTCTCTTGATCGTCACCGGCGGCATCGCCTGGGAAGGGATTTGGCGCCTCGCCCACCCGGTGCCGGTGGGCGGCGCCGTCGTCGCCTGGGTCGCCGGCGGCGGGATCGTCGTCAACGGCGCGACGGCACTGCTCTTCCTCGCCGGCCGCCGCCGCGACCTGAACGTGATGAGCGCCTTCGCCCATATGGCCGCCGACGCGCTGATCGCCGCCGGGGTCGTCGTCTCCGGCGTGGTCATCGCGCTGACCGGCTGGCTGTGGGTCGATCCGGCGGTGAGCCTCGTCGTCTCGGCGGTGATCGTCTACGCCACCGCGGGTCTGACCAAGCAGGCCCTCGGCCTCGTCCTCGACGCGGTACCAAGCGGCATCGACGCCGCCGCCGTGCGCGACCACCTCCTCGCCGCGCCCGGCGTCACCGGCCTTCACGATCTTCACATCTGGGGCATGAGCACGACCGAGACGGCGCTGACCTGCCACCTCGTGATGCCGGGCGGCCACCCCGGCGACGCCGCCCTCGCCGCCCTCGCCCACGAGCTCCACGAGGGCTTCGGCATCGATCACGCGACGATCCAGATCGAGGTTGGCGACACCGACGAAATCTGCGCGCTGACGCCCGAGCACGTCGTCTAGGTTGCCGGGTCGCGGCGGCCCGCCTAGATTTTACGCATTGGTCAGGAGGGTCAGATGGGCGACACGGTAATACTGCGCGAAGTGGGCATGCGCGACGGCTTGCAGTCGATCGCCGAGATCATGCCGACCGAAGTGAAGCTCGCCTGGCTCGATGCCGAATACGCGGCCGGCGTGCGGGCGATCGAGGTCGCCTCGTTCGTGCCGCCCAAGCTACTCCCGCAGCTTGCTGACGCCGAGGCGGTGATCGCCCATGCGATGACCAAGCCCGGTCTCCACGTCTCGGCCTTGATCCCAAACTCGCGCGGCGCCGAGCGCGGCCTGGCCTGCGGCGTCCCCGAGATGAACTACGTCCTCTCGGTCAGCGAGGGGCACAACCTCTCCAACGTGCGCCGCTCGACCGGCGAATCGATCGAGGATTTCCGCCGCGTGGTCCAGCTCTGCCGGGACAGCGGCAAGAAGGTCCGCGTCAATTGCGGCCTCGCCACCTCGTTCGGCTGCACGATCGAGGGTGATGTCGACGAAGACCGCGTCGTCCGCATCGCCAACGAGATCGCCGAAGCCGGCGCCGACGGCATCATCCTCGCCGATACGGTCGGCTACGGTCAGCCGGCGGCGATCGAGCGCGTGTTCCGCCGAGTCATCCGCGATGTCGCG
>DASUIE010000206.1:0-12746 GCA_036273175.1 Allostellaceae bacterium | reverse complement strand
TGGCGCTGCGCGGGCTTGACCGCCCAATACCCGGGCTCGGTGTCGCCGGGCGCTTCGAGGAAGAGCGGCTTGTGCATAAACCAGGCGAGCTGGCGCCCGCCAGTGCCGTCCATCGCCGCGTCGAGCCAGGCCGCCTGTTCGTCCTCCTCCTCCGTGCCGCTGCCGATCAGCAGCGCGTCGAGGCCGATGAGCCGCCACCGGCCGAGATCGACGAACCAGCGATCGTCGCCGAGCTCGGCGCGCCATTGGGCGAGCCGCGCCGCATCGACCGGCTGCTTCGCGTCGCGGGCGTCGCCGACATCGTGGTTGCCGGGCACGGCGCGGACCGGCGCCGTCAGCCCTTGCAGCAAGGCCGCGGCGTAGCGCAGGTCCTCGACCCGGTCCGCGCCGTCCATCGTCAGGTCGCCGGTATGGATGACGAGATCGGGTTTCTCCGCCTCGATCCACGCGGCGAGCGGCGGCCAGTTACCGATGAAATGGTCGGCGACAGGGCTCAGATGCGTGTCCGAAATCTGGATGATCTTCATCGTCTTGCGACTCTACCCGAGAGGCGGCGCGCGCGTCACTTGCTCTCGGCGACGAACACGCCCGTCCATCCCTCTCCCGGCGGGTTGAGGGCGAACCGGGCGATCCGCTCGGCATAGACATCATAGAACGCCGCCATTGCCGGGTCATGGGAGCGGCAGCTCAGCAGCGCGTCGCGAGCGCCGGCCCAATCCTGCGCCCGGTAGCGGGCGATCATCTCGGCATGGTCTTCGGCATGGGCGCGGAATTCGGCGTCGGCGGCGCGCCCAGCATCGCCGACGAGCGTGAAGATGCGCACCGGCTCCGCCTTGCCGACCACCGCGATCAGGTCGAGTTCGAGCGCGGCCCAACCCGGCGCCGCCGCGCGCGTCGCCTCGCCGACGATGATCGGGAGGTGATAGATTTTGGTCTGGCCTTCGAGCCGCGAGGCGAGGTTCACCGCGTCGCCCATCGCGGTGTAGGCAAAGCGCTCGTCGGAACCCATGTTGCCGACGACGCAATCGCCGGTGTTGAGCCCCACCCCGATATGGAGCGGGTGGAACGGGCGTCCTTCGCGCTGGGCCTCGGCGGCCAGCTCCTCGTTGACACGGCCGAGCCCGTCGAGCATCGCCAGAGCCGACTCGCAGGCATGGTCGGCATGGGCCGCATCGTCGAGCGGGGCGTTCCAGAACGCCATGATCGCGTCGCCGATATATTTGTCGATCGTCCCCCGTCTGGCCATGATCAGCCCGGTCATCGGCGACAGGAAGCCGCGGTTGATCAGCCGCGACAGCTCCTGGGGGTTCGATTTGAACGTCTCCGAGATCGCGGTAAAGCCGCGGATGTCGCAGAACATGACGGTGATCGCCCGGGTTTCTCCGCCGAGCTGCAGCCGCTCGGGATGCGCCGCCAGCGCGGTCACCAGCTCCGGCGCGAGATAGTGGCGAAACGCCGCCTGGATGCGCCGGCGCTGGAAATCGACAAACCCATAGCGGTAGAGCAGCACCGTCAAGGTCGCCGCCGCCAGCGCGATGACCGGGTTGATCACCGGCAGCCACAACCCCTTGTCGAAGGCAAGCTGCGCGCCGGCTCCCCAAGCGGCGATCGGCGCGAGGCCCGAGAGAGCGGCGGTGCGGGTCGGGAGCAGCGCGGTTGCGAGCCCGGTCGCCGCCGCCAGCACCGCGACCAGGGCGATGACGATGTTCGGCCACGGGGCCGGCGCGTCGCCGATGAAGTCCTGGCGCAGGATCGAATCGATGATGTTGGCCATCCGCTCCGTGCCCGGCATCGGGATATTGTCGAACGGCGCCGGGTTGGTGTCGGCGTTGCCGATAAACGAGGCGCCGATCAGCACCAGCCGCCCGGCCAGCGCCGATCCGGGCACCTTCCCCGCGATCAAATCGGCGAAGGAGTAGATCGGAAACGTGCCGCGCGGACCGCGATAGTTGACCACCAGCTGCATCGCCGGGTCGGTCGGGACGCGCAGCTTGCCGATACGGACACCGTCGCCGAGGGCGAGCCCGACCTTGCTCCAGGGCACGCCGAGAAAGGCGGCGGCGGCGCGCACGGTCATGGCCGGCATGAAGTCGCCGTCGTAAGGCAGCGCGACATATTCGTAGCGCGGCGCGCCATCGACATCATAGGGGATGCTGACATGCCCGAGCCCGACGGAGGCGGCCGCGAACGGCGCCAGCGGCAGCACCGCCGATTGCGGCTGGAGGGGGAAGACCGGCTCGACCTCGCTCGTGTCGAGATCCTGATAATCCGAGCTGGCGAGGATCGGCGGCGCCCGCTCGGCGGCTCCGGCGAAGTCAAACGCGATCGGCAGCAGCACCCGCCCGCTCGCTTTGATCGCCTTGGCGAAATCGCCGTCGGGATCGATGCCGGCGAGCTGCGCCAGCGCGCCTTGCAGCTTCGCGTCGTAGCCGGGCGGCAGCCCCTCCGCCGCATCCCGCGCCGCGTCGCGGATCGCGGGCGGGATGGGCTGGTCGGGCTCGGCGAAGAGCATATCGAAGACGATCGCCTTGGCACCGGCCTGGTCGAGCAGGCCAACCGCCTTGGCGAACAGGCTCCGGCTCAGCGGCCAGCGGCCGAGCGCCGCCAGGCTGCGGTCGTCGACCAGCACGACCGCGATCTCCTGGCCCGGCGGCACGACCCCGCGCAGGCGGAAGCGCAGGTCGAGCGACGCGGTCTCGAGGGTCCGCAACGCCGACGAACCGCTGAAATCGAGCAGCAGCAGCGCCCCCAGCGCTACGATCAGCGCCAGCGCGGCCTCGCGTGCCGCCCGGGGCCAGGACAAGCGCGCCGCTATCGCGGCGGCTAGCCGCCGCCTCGACCCCGGCCGGGACCGGGCGAGAGAGTGCCGCCGCCGGTCGTGGGCGAACTGCCTCCGGTGGTGGGCGATCCGCCAGTGGTGGGCGATCCCCCAGTCGTGGGCGAGCCGCCAGTGGTCGGGGAGCCGCCGGTTGGTGTGGTCCCGCCCGTGGCGCCGCCGCGCGGACCGGCCGCCGGTGGGGTGAACCCGCCGACGGTGCCGATCGATCCCCCGCCGCCGCTGGGCCGGCCGAAGGTGCCGCCGAACCCGCCATAGGTCGGCGGTGGGAACTGGGTGCCGATCGGCGGGCCATAACCGCCGGTGTCGGGGGGCGGACCGCCCTGATCGCTGCGCGGGCCGCCCTGGTACGGGTTACCCTGATACGGATTGCCCTGATACGGGTTGCCCTGGTCGCCCGGCTCGCGCCGCGGCCGGTACTGGTCTTGCGGATTGGAGCGCCGCGTCGGCCGGGGCGCCGCGATCTCGGTGGCGGCGATCAGCGGTCCGAAATCGGCGGCCTTCATCGCCACCGGATCGGTCGGGTCGTGCCCCTCCGCGACCTTGGCGGTGTGAAGCGCCGCGATCAGCACCCGCTGACCGGTCGAGCCGCTCATCAGCGACACGCCGCCCTTCAGCACCGCGACCTCCATCAGGCCCGGCGTCGCCTGGGCGAACCAGTCCGTCGAGCGCACCGCGGCGGTGCCGGTCGCGGTCTTGACCTCGAAAGTCGTCGGATGGTTGACCGGCGCGACCACGGCGCGGATCAGGCCCTCGCCGAGGCCGATCTCGACATTCTCGCGCTTTCCGGCGGCGTCCAGCGTCATCGCATTGACGGTGAGATTGCTGCCGCTCGCGACCGAGACGATCGAGCCGTCATTCATGCGAATTTTCAGCTTCGCGGTGTCGGCCGTGGTGATCACCTCGCCGACATTGACCGCGGCGCCCATCTTCAGCGCGGTCTTGGTGCCGGCGCTCTGCACAAAGCATTCGCCCGCGATCGCCACGACCTTGCCGGCTTGCGTCTCGGCCCGCGCCGCCCCCACCAGAAACACGATCAGCGCGGCGCCCGCCAGGGCGCGGCTCAAAATGCGCGGCATTGGCCTTCCCCCCACTCAACTCCAGCGGCAATTCTAGACCGATCAGCCGATCCCCGCCATCTCCGCGGGCTGGGAAAGCGCGGGGCTCGCCGCGGCCGGCGACAGGTTGGCCGCGATCCGCAGCGTCGCGATCAGCCCGGGGCGGTTGTCGCCGAGCCTGAGCTCGCCCCCGTGCAGCCGCGCCACCGCTTCGACGACGCTGAGGCCGAGACCCACCCCGCCGATCCCTTCCGCGGCCCGGCCCCGGTAAAACCGCGCCGTTACCGACGATTTTTCAGATGCGTCGATGCCGGGGCCGGTATCGGCGACGGTGATTTCGACGTGGCGATCGTCGGCCACTCGGGCGACCACCGAAATCGTGCCGGCGCGCGGCGTGTACTTCGCCGCGTTGTCGACAAGGTTGCCGACCGCCTCGGCCAACAGGAACGGGTCGCCGCCGACGGTAAGCCCTTCCGGTACGTCGACCGTGAACCGGGTTCCCTTCTCTTCGATCAGCGGGCCGTAAAGCTCGGCGACCTCGGTGGTGATTTCGGCGAGCTCGACCGCCCGGAACCCAGAGCGGCGCATCCCGGAATCGATCTCGGCGAGCCGCAAGAGCGCGTTGAAAATGCCGATCAGCCGATCGATATCGGCGACGGCCTGGTTGATCTCGTCGAACGCCGCCTGGCGCCGCGGACGGTCGCGGATGATCCCTTCGAGGCGGGCGCGCAGCTCCGCGAGCGGCGTGCGCAAATCGTGGGCGACCGCGTTCGAGGTGTTGCGCACCCCGTCGATCAGCCGTTCGATCTGGCGCAGCATCAGGTTGATCGTCTGCGCGAGCTGGTCGAATTCGTCGGTGGTGTCGCGGGTCGGCAGGCGCCGCGACAGGTCGCCCTGGACGATGGCCGTGGCGGCACGGTTGATGATCTCGACCCGGCGCAGCACCGCTCGGCGCACCCAGACACCGCCGATGATCGCGATCATGAACGCCCCCGCCGCCGCCCAGCCGAGCGAATCGAGGATCAGCGCGCGGATCTCGGTGCGCTCCTGCACGTCGCGGCCGACCAGCAGGTGAAGCCCGCCGGGCAGGTCGCTGACCTCGAACTCCATCAGCCGGGAGCTGTCGTCGCGGTCGAGCGGGCGCTGGTACCAGCCGGGCTTCGCCGGCACGTCGCGCGGCCAGGCGAGGAGGTTGCCGCCGACGGGCCGCAATTCCGTCCCCGCCAAGAGGTACACCGCCAGCCCCTCGGGCGATTGCGCGGACCGCACCCGGATCGTCTCGGAGGCGATCGCCGCGCCGCCGAGGTTGACGTCGTCCGTGATGCCCTGGGTATCGGCGCGTATGACCGCCGCGGTCTCCCGCGCGAGATAATCGGCGGTGCCCCACCACAAGAGCCCGACCAGCAGCAGCGAGGAGGCGACGAACAGCGCGGCGAAGCCCAGCGCCAGCCGGACCGAGGTCGAGCGGAGGAGCCTAAACATCTGTCCCCAGCCGATACCCGACCCCGCGCACCGTATGCAGCAGCGTCGGGCCGAACCCGGCATCGATCTTTTGCCGCAGCCGGCTGATATGCACGTCGATGACATTGGTCTGCGGGTCGAAATGATGCTCCCACACGTTTTCCAACAGCATCGTGCGGGTCACCACCTGGCCGGCGTGCTGCATAAGGTATTCGAGCAGCTTGAATTCCCGGCGCTGAAGCTGGATCGGTTTTCCGTCACGCTCGACCTTGTGCGACAGCAGGTCGATGCGCAGCCCGGCCACCGTCAGCACGGTCTGGATCGTGGTTCCCTGCCCGCGCCGCGCCAGCGCCTCGAGCCGCGCCAGCAGCTCGCCGAAAGCAAAAGGCTTGGTCAGATAATCGTCGCCGCCGGCGCGTAGCCCGCGGATACGGTCATCAACCTCCGCGAGAGCGCTCAGGATCAGGATCGGCGTCTTGCTTCCGGTCTTGCGCAGGGACTCGACAATGCCGAGGCCGTCGATGCTGCCCGGCAGCATCCGGTCCAGGATCAGGGCGTCGTAGTCGCCCGTGGCGGCGAGAAACAGCCCATCGCGGCCGTTATCGGCATGCTCGACGATGTGGCCTTCCTCGCTCAGCCCCTTGCGGACGAACTGCGCGACCCTCCCATTGTCCTCCACAAGCAAGACTTTCATCCCAACAGCATAGGTCGTGCGCCAGTGCCGGGCGAGCAAGAGTGCCGCGCGGCCCGTTCAACCTAACAAAGAATTAATGCGCCGCCCATGCCCCCCTCATGCGGGAGCGAGCATATTGCCGCCGCTCTATAAACAAGGAGGCACGAAGATGCCAACGGGAGGCTCACGTATTTTCGTTCCGGTCACGCGCCGGCGTTTCCTGACCGGCGCCGGCATCGCCGCTGCCGGCGTGGTGCCCAACCTGTCGGCCCCGTTCGTGTCGCGCGCTTTCGCCGCCGACAAGTCGCTGGCGGTCATCCAGTGGAGCCATTTCGTTCCCGCCTTCGACAAGTGGTTCGACCAGTTCGCCCAGGATTGGGGCAAGAAGAACGGCGTCGCGGTCACCGTCGACCACATCCCCGAGCAGAACATCGCCGCGCGCGCGGCGGCCGAGGCCTCGGCGAAATCGGGGCACGATCTGTTCATGTGGAACGGCGCCGGCGGGCCTCATCTCTACCGCAAATTCCTGCTGAACCTCACCGATCTGGTCGACTACGTGCAGAAGAAGCACGGTAAGATCAGCATTCTCGGCAAGCAGATCGCGTATAACGAGGACGACAAGACCTGGTCGGCATACCCGGATTACTACATCAACAACCCGGGCCAATACCGCAAGGATTTGTGGGACGAGATCGGCATGAAGCCGATCACCTGGGACGATGTCCGCGTCGGCGGCGCCAAGCTGAAGGCCAAGGGTCACCCGGTCGGGCTGTCGCTGGCGCACAGCAACGATCCGTCGCTGTGCTGGCGCGGGTTGTTGTGGAGCTATGGCGCCGCGGTCCAGGACGAGAGCGGCAAGCACGTGGTGCTCAACAGCAAGGCCACGGTCGAGGCGGTCAAGATGTGCGCCGCGATCTACAAGGAGGCGATGACCAGCGACGTGCTGTCCTGGGACGATTCCAGCAACAACAAATACATCGACTCCGGGGTCGCCTCCTACATCGTCAACCCGATTTCGGCCTATCGCACGGCGCAGAAGGTCAACCCCAAGGTCGCCGACAACATCTTCTTCGAGAAATGCCCAAAGGGGCCGGTGCACCAGCTCGTCGGCTCGGCGTCGAACTCTTACGGCATCTGGAACTTCGCCAAGAACAAGGATGCGGCGAAGGAGTTCTTGAAATACTACGCCGATAACTGGGGCGAGGCGTTCAAGGCCAGCACCGGCTACAACATGCCGATCTACGAAAACATCGTGCCGAAACCGATGCCGATCCTCAGCAACGACCCGAGCTCGCATCCGCCGGACAAGCTGCAGATCACCGCGACCTCGGACGAATGGTGCGCGGCCACGGGATATCCGGGGCCGGCCTGGGCGGCGACCGACGAGATCTATAATCAGTTCATCATCAACGACATGATGACAAAGACCGCGACCGGTGCGATGAACGCCGAGGACTCGGTCAAATGGGCTACGCAGGAATGCGAGAAGATCTTCAAGAAGTGGCAGGTATAGCCGCGATTGAAGAGCGGGCACGTCGCCCGCTGGTGTGAGCCTGGTTGATAGCCCCGCCCCTTGTGGGCGGGGCGCGTTTTCGCCGCTACAGCGAGGATTTTAATGGCTGCGGTGCTGGCTACCGATATCGTGAAGCAATTTGAGGGCGTCACCGCCGTCAACGGCATCAGCCTGTCGGTTCCCGACGGCGAGTTCATGGTTTTGCTCGGTCCCTCGGGCTGCGGCAAAACCACGTTCCTGCGGATCATTTGCGGGCTCGAACGGCAGACCGGCGGCGACATCGTCATCGGCGGCAGCGTCGTCAACGACATTCCGCCGCGCGCCCGCGGGGTCGCGATGATGTTCCAGAGCTACGGGCTCTACCCGCATTACAAAATCCGCGACAACATCGCCTTTCCGCTGCGCACGCAGCGCGTGCCGAGGGCCGAGATCCAGAAAAAGGTCGATTGGGCCTCTGAGCTTCTCGGCATCACTCATCTGCTCGACCGCCGCCCGCGCCAGCTCTCCGGCGGCGAGCGGCAGCGCGTCGCCCTTGCCCGCGCGCTGGTGCGCGAGCCGACCGTGCTGCTCCTCGACGAGCCGCTCTCGAACCTCGACGCCAAGCTGCGCGCCTCGGCCCGCAACGAGATCAAGCAGTTTCAGCAGCGGGTCGGTACCACGACGATCTACGTCACCCACGACCAGGTCGAGGCGATGGGCATGGGCGACCGCATCGCGGTGATCGACCACGGCCAGATCCGCCAGGTCGGCACCCCGGCGGCAATCTATGACGACCCGGCCGACCGCTTCGTCGCCACCTTTGTCGGCACCCCGCCGATGAACCTGGTGGCGTGGAATGGCGGGCATCTCGGCTTCCGCCCGGAGAATTTCCTGCCCAAGGAGATGGTCGAGGACTCCGATGTCACCGATTTCTCGTTTCGCGTCGACCGCACCGAGTATCTGGGTTCGGAGCGGATCGTCTATGGCCAGCTCGAAGGCCTCGAATCGATGACCGAGATCACCGCTAAGCTGCCGCCTGCGCACGTCAAGCTCGAAAACATCCGGCCTGGCGAGTGGCACCCCTACGCCGTGCGCAATACCGCGCTCTGCTATTTCGACAAGGACGGCAAGCGGTCGAGCCGGCACTGAAAGCGAGTACACCCCGATGGTCGCAATCGCCGAAAAATCCGCCAAACAGCGGTCGCGTTTCGAGTTCATCCTCGACCGGCCCAAGGTGCTTGGCCCGCTTTTCGTGTCCCCGGCGATCCTCTACGTGCTCGCCCTGGTCGGAATGCCGTTCCTGCTCGCGGTGTATTATTCGGTCAGCGCCTACACGATCTACAGCCAGAGCTATAAGTTTGTCGGGCTGTCGAATTTCATCCAGATCTTCGGCAGCGATATCTTCCGCACGACGCTGATCAATACCTTCGTCTTCACGATCGGGTCGCAGGTCATCGGGCTGGTGCTCGGCAAGTTCGGCGCCCTCCTGCTGCTGCGCCCGTTCCCGGGGCGCAAGATCGTGCGCGCCCTGATCGTCCTCCCTTGGGCGGTGCCGGTCGCGTTGGCGACCGTCGCCTGGCAGTGGATGTTCGACTCGCTCTACAGCGTCATCAACTGGACGCTGATCGCGCTCGGCATCATCAACCGCTCCGACGCGCCGAATTGGCTTGGCAATCCCCATCTCGCGATGCTGTGCGTGATAGTCGTCAATGCCTGGCGGTTTTTCCCGTTCGCAATCGTGATTTTCCTCGCCGGGATCACCGCCGTGCCGCAAGACGTGATCGACGCGGCGACGGTCGACGGCGCCGGGTTCTGGCGTCGCAATTACCAGATCATCGTCCCAATCATCGCGCCGATCGTCGTGGTCGGGCTGATCTTCGGAACGGTGTTCACCTTCACCGATCTGTCGATCGTCTACCTCTTGACGATGGGCGGCCCGGTCAACGCGACTTCGGTGCTGGGCTACGAGGGGTTCCAGGTTGGCATCGTCTCCGGCGACGTCGCGCACGGCGCGGCGATCTCGCTGGTCATGCTTCCCGTGCTGTTCATTCTGGTGATCGTGATGCTGCGTTTCATCCGGCGGCGGGAGATCTGAGATGCCGCGTCCGCTGGCCACCGCGCTCCGCGAAGGGGGGTTTTATTCGGCGGTTCTCTTTTATGTGATCCTCGCCGCCTTTCCGTTCTATTGGATGCTGATTACCGCGTTCAAGACCAACCCCGATCTCTACGACCTCGGCAATATTCCGTTCTGGTTTAACGATTGGCCGACGCTCGAGCATATCGAGTACTTGTTCCAGCAGACGCTGTTCGCCCGCTGGCTGCTGAACTCGGCGGTCATCGGGGTCTGCGTCGTCGCGATCACGCTGGTGACGGCGCTTCCCGCCGGCTACAGCCTGGCGCGGATGACCGGGCGCAACGGCGAGGCTCTCGGGATCGGCATTTTCCTGACCTATCTGGTTCCGCCGACCCTCTTGTTTCTGCCGCTGTCGCGGGTCATCACGATACTCGGGCTGCAAGATTCGATGTGGTCGCTGGTACTGGTCTATCCGACCTTTACGATCCCGTTCTGCACCTGGCTGCTGATGGGGTTCTTCAAGGCGATCCCGCGCGAGATCGAAGAAGCGGCGATCGTCGACGGGTGCAGCGTGTTCAGCGCCTTTATCAAGATGGTGATCCCGCTCTCGGTGCCGGCCATCCTGACGGTGGTCATCTTCACCTTTACGCTGACGTTGCAGGAATTCGTCTACGCGCTGACCTTCATCTCATCCTCGTCGCAGAAGACGATCACCCTCGGCGTCGCGACCGATCTCGTCCGCGGCGACATCTATTTCTGGGGCGAGCTGATGGCCGGCGCGCTCATCGCCGCCATCCCGGTGGCGATCGCCTACAATCTGTTCCTCGACCGCTTTATCGCCGGGATCACCGGCGGCGCGGTGAAGTAGCGGGGCTCAGCGCCCCGCGATCAGCGCCCAGCCGGGGGATCGACCGGAACCGTACCGAGCTCGCCCGGGACCGAAATCTCGAGCGCCTCGAAATCGTCCGAGGTGCGCAGCTCGTTGTGGACGAGCCCGCCGGGGATGAAGATCGAGTCGCCCTTTTCGAGCCGCAGCGTCTCGCTGCCGTCGAATTCCAGCTCGACCCAGCCGCCCAGCATATAGACGAACTGGCCGTCGCAGGTGTGGTAATGCCAGCCGGTCGGCTGGGTCATGCCGGTGATCGCCTTCATTACCTGGCCGCGCATCGTGCCCTGGCTCGAGTCCTTGATCAGCAGGTCGCGGTAGCTGAAGAACTCGCGCCGGCCCGGCGTCATCGCAGGGGTCTTGGCCCGGGAAACGCCCGGCTTCACCGCCGGCTTCTGTGAGAGCGTCGATACGTCGTTGGCCATGTGAGCCTCCTGCGGTCGGGATGACCGGATGATACTAGCGAAACCGGGCCGCCGCGAACGGAGAAATATCGATCGGCGCGGGGCCGCCCGAAACGAGGTCGGCGACGATCCGCCCGGTCATCGGCGCCGCCGTCATCCCGACATGGCCGTGTCCGAAGGCGTAGATCACGTCGGGACTCGCCGAGGAGGGGCCGAGCACGGGCAGCGAATCCGGCATCGACGGGCGGTGGCCCATCCACACCGAGATGCGTTCTTCCGGATGGCTGGCCGCGAGGCCGGGCAACATCCGCCGTCCCTGGCCGAGCAGGATACGGGCACGCCGCCAATCGGGCGGCGCGTCGAGCCCGGCGAGTTCGACCGTGCCCGCGAAGCGCAGCCCCAGCTCCATCGGCGTCGCGACGAATTTCCCGTCGGCGTCGGCGGTCGGGATGCGCGGCATCACCTCGGGATCGGCGATCATCAGGTGATAGCCGCGCTCGGTTTCGAGCGGCACCTTGTCGCCGAGCGCGGCGGCGAGCGGTCGCGAATGGGCGCCTGCGCAGACCACCGCCGCGTCGGCCGGGAGGTCGCCCGCATCGGTGCGGATCGCGGCCAGGCGCCGTCCGTCGAGGCGGAAGCCGAGCGCGCGGGCGCGGACAATCTCGCCGCCCTGGCCAAGGAAATGCTCGACCAGCCGCGTCACCAGACCGAGCGGGTTGCTGGTGTGCCCGTTTTCACGCACCAGGAGGCCGCGGACGTACTCGCGCGACAGCGTCGGCTCGAGCTGGCGCAGCTCGTCGGCGTCGAACTCGTCGACGGTGACGCCGTTCTCGCGCCGCAATGCCCAGGCGAGCCCGTCCTTGGCCAGCGACTCGGCGGAGCGGTAGACATAAAGGTGGCCGCGCTGATGCACGTATTGTTCGGCGCCGGCCGCCTCGGCGAGCGGACGCAGCATCGTCAGCGTCGCGCCGACCAGCGGGCGCAGCGCGCGGGCCTGCTCATGCACCTTCTCCGGCGTGCCGGCGCGCCAGAACCGGTAGAGATAGGGCAGCACGCGCGGCAGATAGCTCCAGCGCAGCGACAGCGGCCCGAGCGGGTCGCCGAGCCACTTCGGCACGTTCTTGATGATCCCCGGCATGGCCACCGGCGTCACCGACGAGGCGTTGAACGCGCCGGCATTGCCGAACGAGGCGCCCTCGCCGGGTTTTCCCGGCTCGATGAGGAAGACCCGGTGCCCCGCGCGCTGCAGATAGCTCGCGGCGCAGACCCCGACGATCCCCGCGCCGATAACGCCGACGCGCCGCCCTTCCCCCGCCATGGTTAGCCCCCGCCTTTGCCGTCGTGGGGAGAATGGCGGCGGCGGGTCCGACGGACAAGCCTGGGCCCGCGGCGAACTATTATCGCCGCGGCTTACGGAACCAGACGCCGGAGGCAACCGCTGTCGCGACGGTCGCGCCATAAGTGAAAAGGGCGAGGCCGAGCGCCGCGAACACGGCGGCTAGCGAGCCGAACAGCTTGAGAGCGAGCCATCCGCCGCCCGCCGCGATGACCAACCGCAAGGTGCCGCCAAAGAGCGGCCAGAACAGCCGGCCCGCGCCTTGCGAGGCGAAATAAAGGCTGAGGCCGAGCCCGAAGAACCCGTATGCGGGGCCAACCGCGCGCAGATAGGCCGAGCCGGTCGCGAGCATCCGCGGGTCGTGGCCAAAAAGACCGAGCCAGGCCTCGGGCCACAGCGCCGCGGCGACGCCGATCGCCTCGGCGAGGATAAAGGCGATGACGCCCCCGGTCAGTGCGATGCGCAGCGCCCGCGCCGGCTTTCCGGCCCCGATATTGGTGCCGACGAGGGCCACCAGCGGCGCGCC
>DASUIE010000205.1:0-3208 GCA_036273175.1 Allostellaceae bacterium | reverse complement strand
TCGCGAACCGCCTCGGTGATCGCCGAGGGCGAGGTCCATCAGCTGAGGACCGCCAACGACACGACGACGACCGAGGCGGCCTATCTCGAGGTCGTCGAGGCCAAGACCGCGGCGCTTTTCGCGGCAGCGAGCCGGATCGGCGCCGTCATCGCCGAGCGGCCGGCGGCGGAGGAAGAAGCGCTCGAAACCTACGGCCGCAACCTCGGCATCGCCTTCCAGCTTGTCGACGACCTGCTCGATTTCTCGGCGCTTCAAGGCGAGCTCGGCAAGGCGGTCGGCGACGATTTCCGCGACGGCAAGATCACCCTCCCGATTCTGATCGCCTTCGCCCGCGGCGACAGCGAGGAGCGCGCGTTCTGGCGCCGCACCCTCGAAGACGGAGACCAGGGTCCGGACGACCTCCCCCGCGCGATCCGCCTGCTCGACCGGCACGGCGCGATCGCCGAGACCCGCGCCCGCGCGCGGCGCTATGCCGCGACCGCCGCCGACGCCCTCGTCGCCTTTCCGGATTCGCCGCTGCGCCGCGCGCTCGAAGAAACGGCGGCGTTCGCGACGGCGCGGGGGTTTTAAAACCGCCGCGCGCGCCCAATATCAGCGACCTCGCGGTTGCGCCAAGAGCAGCTTGGCGCTATAGAGCGCGGCCGGTCGGCGGAGTGTAGCTCAGCCTGGTAGAGCACTGCTTTCGGGAGGCAGGGGCCGGAGGTTCAAATCCTCTCACTCCGACCAGTTCCCTGACATCGAGGCCCGAATGGCCCTGATCATGTACGAGCGCCTCGGGCACGGGGGCGGCGGCCCAGCCCGTTCGCGTGTGCATGATTCCTGGAACATCGCCTGCCATCTCGAAGACCGCTATCCCGACCGCCCGTCGCTGTTCGGCGGGGAGGCAGGGCGCGGGCTCGCCCGCCTCGCCAACCACTGGTCGGTCGAGGCGCTGGGGCCGGCGATCCGCCGGCTGATCGCCGATTTCATCCAGTGTCTGGCCGAGGAAGACCGCGCCTACTACCGCAGCTCGCGTGAGGCCGCGTTCGGCATGACGCTCGAGGAGTATTGCGCCGACCGGCCGCGGCGGCTCGCGGAATTCGCGGACACGGTAGCGCCGCTGGAAAAGAAGCTCGCCGAACAGCCCTATCTCGCCGGAGCGGCGCCGAGCTACGCCGATTACCTGGTGTTTTCGATATTCCAGTACGCCAGGCTCGGGGCGCGCGAGGATTTCGTCGCCGAGGGAACCGCGCTGCGCCGCGGGCGCGGCGGGCTCGCCGATTCCTTCGATGGGCTTGGCAATAGGTACCCGCGATACCCGGTCTACGCCGCGCTGGTCGAGTAGCGGAAGATGAACTCGATTTCATTGACCGCCTTGGCGACGGCCTGACCGATCAAATCCATCTTGCGAAGCTGCTCGATGCGCGGCTGGGCCTCTTCCAATTCCTCGGGGCTGAGGATCAGCTCCATGATCTTGCACGCCGCGACGAGGCAGATCAGCACGACATCGCGCGGATCGGGGATTTCATCGGTGGTCAGGATCTGGTGCAGCCGGGCCTTGACCTCGCGCTCCTCGCGGTCGTCGATCGTCGGGTAGCGCCGGGTCCGGAATACCCAGAGGACCCGCCCCGATTCCTGCTTGAGAATGCCGAGCGCGGTCAGCCGCTTCAGCGCTTCGGCGGCGTAGTCCTGTGCCTTGAGCCCGATGCGGTCGATCGCTTCGAGGATGCGCATGCCGTTTGCGTCTTCCGGGTCGCGGCTCAGCAGCGACAGCGCGTCGTCGAGGAGCGCGTCGCCGGTCGGAGTCTTGTCGACCACGGTGAGCTTTTCGAGGTCGGTGTCGACCCTGTTGTGCATCGCCAAATCCATCAGCGCGGCGCCGGCGATCACGGTGGCGAAGCCCGAGACCGGCATGTCGACGAACTCGCCGGAGGCGTCGTCGAGCAGCAGCAGGGTGGTTTCCTCGACAAATCCTAGCATCGGCGTCGCTCCCTACCGCACCTGCGCGAGCGCCGCGGCCGCGTCGGGCTGTATCGAGAAAATCGTGTCGAACCCGCTCACCGTGAAGACCTCGCGCACATTCGGATTGAGGCCGAACAGCGCCACCTTGCCGGCGGCTTGCTGGACCTTGCGGGCCATGACCAGGAGGACGCGCAGCCCGGCGCTGCTGATGTAGTCGAGCCCAGTCATGTCGATCGCGATGTGCGGTGCGCCGGCACCGAGCGCGGCACTCAACTCGGTCTCCGCCGATGCCGCGACGCTGCTATCGAACCGCCCGGCGAGCTTGACGACCGCGGCCCCATCCCGTTCCTCACGCACAATGTCCATCACGCCACCACACCGATTCCGCCTCGCGGCTGTGGTTAGCATGAGGCTTGTCCGGGAGACAATAGCGCCCGGCGGGCTTGGCTTCGCGGGACCGCCAGGGTAAGAGGCGGCATGGCCGTGCATCAAATCGCGCTCGGTGCCGACGTGGCCGAGATCCCCCGCCTCATCGCCTGGGTGGAGCAGGTCATGGCCGCGGCCGGGGTCGGCGAATCCCCGATTTTCAAGATCACGCTGGCGCTGGAGGAGGCGGTGATGAACGTGATCAACCACGCCTTCGACGACGTTGCCGGACCGCACCGGATCGCGCTGTCGCTCTCGGTCGCCGCCGGCAGGGTCATTGCCGAGCTGACCGATAACGGCCGCGCGTTCGATCCCGCCTCGATGCCCGAGCCGGATGTCGCCGCGCCGCTCGCCGAACGCGCGGTCGGCGGGCTGGGTCTCCACCTGATCCGCACGATGATGGACCGGGTCGAGTACCGGCGCGAGGACGGGCAGAACCGGCTGGTGATGGAAAAGAAACTGGGCTAACCGTTCCGGAAGACCAGCGCGAGCGAGGTGATGTCGTCCGACTGTTCGGCCCCGGCGGCGAAGGCGGCGGTCGCGCCGAGCACCTGCGTCACGATGTCCGCCGCCGTGCCGCCGCGTGCCCGTGCGAGAGCGGCCTCCAGCCGTTCGCCGCCGAATTCGTCGCCGGCGGAGTTGAACGCCTCGGTGATGCCGTCGCTGAAGACAAAGAGCGCGTCTCCCGGCCCGAGCCGCGTTTCGGCGACGCGGTAGGACATGTCGTCCATGACCCCGAACGGGATCCCGGTGGCTTTCAGGTTCTCGTACCCGCCGGCGGCGCGCAGCAGGTAGGGCGGATTGTGTCCCGCGTTGCAGTAGACGAGGACACCGGTTTCGA
>DASUIE010000204.1:0-6340 GCA_036273175.1 Allostellaceae bacterium | reverse complement strand
GACCAGGCGGTCGGCGGCGCTGACTGTCACGGACACGACCTCGCGCTTGCGGAACACCCACTCCGCCGCCCCGCCGATGATCCCGACAAACGGCGCCGCGTCGCCGGACATGGCATAGCGGTAATGCGCATTGACGATCGGCGCGTAGTCGTCCGGCACGACCAGCTCGGGCACCAGCCGCGCCGCGACCGGCGCCGGCACCGCGAGCACGACCTCGCCCTCGACCGCGACCGCCTCGCCGTCGAAATCGAGCCCGGTCGCCCGTGGGCCGCCGAACGCGATGCCGCGCAACCGCGTCCCGAACCGTACATCGCCGAGCCGCGCGAGCGCCGGATCGACCAGGCTCTCCGACAACCCCTCCCGCGGAACCAGCGGCCGGCACGCCGCCCCGCCCCGCCCCAGCGTCTCCGCCACGACCCGCCCGAACAGCGCCGCCGACCCGTCTTCCGCGGCGGTATTCAGCGCCGCCACCGCAAAAGGCTGCCACAGCCGCCGGTACAGCACCGCCGACGGGTCAAGCGCCTCGGCACCGACCTTCCCCGCCTCTGCGCCCGCTACCTCCGGTCCCGACGCCGGGTCGAGCGCCCCGGCACCGACCTTACCCGATTCGGCGCACGCTGCCTTCGGCCAAGCCCGGCTCCCTGACCTCGGTTCGAGCGCCTCGGCCACCGTCGTATCCGCCCCAACCCGGCGCAGCCTCGCCCCCGCGAGATAATCCCGCGCCCGCGTGCCCGGCACCCGCCGCCCCGGGCACATCACCCACCACGGAATTCGCCCTCGGCCCGGCCGCAAACGCCACCGCTCGCCGCTCGCCAGATCGACAAAGTCGAGCACCGCCTCCTCCGGTCCCTCCAGCGTAGCGAGCGCGCCGATCATCCCGAGATAGTCCATCGCCGACTCATTCCCGGCGAGCAGCAGGTGGTTGCCGTTGTCGATCCGGCAACCGAGCTCGGCGTCGAAAAACGACCGGCACCGCCCGCCGGCCTGCGGCCCGGCCTCGTAGACGGTTACCTCGCGCCCCGCCCGCGTCAGCGCGACCGCGGCGGCGAGCCCGGCGAGACCGGCGCCGACGACATGCACCCTGGCGCCGCTCACATGATCCCGTGCCGCAGCACCAGCCACAATTTCTGCCGCTTCGACAGGCTGACCCGGGCGCTCGGATCGCGCCACTGGGCCTGCAAAAGCGCTTTCAGCATCGCGTGGTAAAAGGCGCCCATCACCGCCGCCGGCCGCATCGCGCGGCGCGAGCATAGCGCCATCGCGCGCCGCGCCTCGGCGAAGTGGCCCTCGGCGACCGCCGCGAGGTCGCGGCACACCGCCGGCAGCGACGGGTGGCGCAGCACCGCCGCCGGCTCATCGGTGCGGATGCCGTGCCGGTCGAGCAACTCGCGCGGCAGGTAGAGCCGCCCGCGCTGCGCATCCTCGTCGAGGTCGCGGAGGATGTTGGTCAGCTGCAGCGCCCGCCCGAGCGCGTCGGCGACCCGGTGCGCGTCGTCGCTCGGGTCGCCGAAGACATGGACCGAGAGGTGCCCGACCGCACCGGCCACCCGGCCGCAATAGGTATCGAGCGTGGCGAGGTCGGGGCCGCGGATATCGGCGGCCGCGTCCATCTCCATCCCGTCGATCACCGCCTCGAAATCGCCGCGCCTGAGCGCGAACCGCTCGACCGGGTCAACGAGGGCGCGCGCCACCGGATGGCGCGGCGTGTCCTCGTAGAGCGCGGCGATCTCGCGCCGCCATTCGGCGAGCCCGGCCTGCTTCTCGGCGAGGGTCGGCAGGTCGTCGGCGATGTCGTCGACCTCGCGGCAGAACGCATAGATCGCGTACATCCCGTCGCGCCGCGCGGCCGGCAGCATCCGCATCGCCCAATAGAACGAGGTCCCCGCCGCCTCGACCCGCTTGCGGATCAGCTCGCGGAGCGCGCTATCGTCCTCACCGACGGACCGGTCCAGCGTGACGCTCGTCATGCGAAAAGCCCGGTCGCCAGCGCCGCGAGAAAGTCTCGCTTGCCGAGCTTGACCCGCCCGGCGAGCGGGTCGCCGCGCCGCAAATGCCGCGCCAGCCGCGCCGCCAGCTCGACGATCGCCGCCGATTCCCGCCTGAGCCCGCCGGCCTTGACCCCGGGCGGAAGGCCGCGCGCCGTCGCGATCAGCGCCTCGGTCTTGCCGAGCAGGCTGTCGAGCACGCGGCGAAACCCCGGCCCCGCCGCCCTCTCGCGCAGCACCTCGACCGTCAGCCCCTCGGCCGCGAGCTCGTCGAGCGGCACGTACACGCGGTCGAGGTTGCGGTGATCCTCGGCGCAATCCTGCAGATGGTTCAGCACCTGCAAAGCGGAGCACAGCGCATCCGAGGCCGGCCAGGTATCGCGGCTCTCGCCGTGCAGGTCGAGGAGCTGCCGCCCGACCGGTGAGGCCGAATAGCGGCAATACCCCATCAGATCGTCCCAGTCCCGGTAGCGCAGCTTGGTCGCGTCGAGTCGGAACGCATGGAGGATATCGTGGCAATGCTGCGCCGTGACCCCGGTCGCGGCGAGGCTCGCGCGCATCGCGGCCGCGGCCGGCGAATCCTCGCCCGGCGCGCCCTCCAGCACCTCGGCCATGCGGTCGAGCCGGCGCACCTTGTCGGCGGCGGCGAGCGCCGGGTTGTCGGCGATGTCGTCGGCGTTGCGGGCAAAGCGGTAGAAGGCATGCACATGCACGCGCAGATCGCGCCGGATCAGCCACGAGCCGACCGGAAAATTCTCGTCGCCTCGTCGCTTCCCCGACGGCGTTTCCAGCGAAGCGGTCGCCACGGCTGTCATCCGAGATATCCGTTGGCGGTGAACCAGACAACAGCATCGGCGATGGCGGCGCGCGCCGGGCGGTGCTCGTAGCCCAGTTCGCGCATCGCCCGCGCCGAGCTGAAGAACATCTTCTTACGCGACATCCGCGCGCCGTCCAAGGTGATGAACGGCTCCTTGCCGGTGAGCCGCGCCGCGGCCTCGGCGGCGACCGCGACCGGCAGCACCACCGCATAAGGCACGCGCAGGCGTGGCGGCCTGCGCCCGACGATCCGCGCCACCTCGCCGAGAATCGCCGCCAGGCTCAGATTCTCGCCGCCGAGGATATAGCGCCGGCCGATCTCGCCGCGTTCGGCCGCGAGCAAATGCCCCGCCGCGACGTCATCGACATGGGCGAGGTTGAGCCCGGTATCGACATAGCCCGGCATCCGCCCCGCCGCCGCCTCGACGATGATCCGCCCGGTCGGCGTCGGCCGGATGTCGCCGGGTCCGAGCGGCGTCGACGGGTTGACGATAACCGCCGGCAGCCCCTTCGCCTCCACCATCTCGCGCACCGCCGCCTCGGCGCGGAATTTCGAGCGCTTGTACGGGCCGACCATTTCGGCTTCCCGGCCCGCCGTCGCCTCGTCGGCGATCCCGCCGGCGACGAGGCCGAGAGTCGCGACGCTGCTGGTGTAGACGATGCGCTCGACCCCGGCGCCGAGCGCCGCCTCCATCAGCGCCCGGGTGCCGTCGACATTGGCGCGGAACATCTCCGCCGGGTCGGGCACCCACAGCCGGTAATCCGCCGCGACATGAAACAGGTATCGGCACCCCCGGGTCGCCGCCGCGAGCGACGCCGCGTGCTCGAGCGCCCCCTCGGCGATCTCGACATCGAGGCCCTCAAGGTTGCGCCGCGGGCTTTTCGGCCGCGCCAGAACCCGCACGGGCAGCCTCTCGGCCAGGAGCGCGCGCACCACCGCGGCACCGACAAACCCGGTACCTCCGGTCACCAGACAAAGACCCGGCGCGAGCGGCATGAGCCGATCCTAGTCGGGATTTCGCCGGGTTAGAACGCCGCGCAGGAATCCCGCGTGATCAGCCCGACCGAGCGCTGCTGGAAGCGGGCCTTGTACGAATCGATCACCGCGGACAGACGGCCGGCGACGTCGGGACCGCGCTTGACCGCGATCAGCACGATCTTGACCCGCGGCGAGCGGCCGATCTCGCCGGTCGCCGGGTCGCGCGACTGCCCGTACCCGTCGAACACGGTGAGCCCATCCGGGAAATTCGGGGTGATGACCGTGTTGAGAAAGCCGGCCCACTCGGCGTCGCTCACCGCGCCGTGGCCGCGGCGGTCGCGCCCGAAGAACAGCTCCGCCACCAGCATCCGCTGCTCGGTCGGCAGCACGCATTGATACGCCGGCTTCTCGGCCGCCGGTCCCGGCCCCGGAGCGGCGCAGCCGGCGAGCGCGGCCAGCGCCAGCCCGATCGCCGCGAACCGCACTATTCCGCCGCCGCCCCGATTGGGCGCGTAACCGCGCCCGCCGGCTCGACGCGGGCGGCGCAGAACTTGAACTCGGGGATTTTGCCGATCGGGTCGAGCTGCGGGTTGGTCAGGATGTTCGCCGCCGCCTCGGCATAGCAGAACGGCACGAACACCATGCCCGGCGCGACATTGCTGTCGCTGCGCGCCTTCAGCTCGATCTGCCCGCGCCGCGTCTTCACCCGCACCGGATCGCCGGCGGCGATGCCGAGCCGGCGCAGCTCGCCCGGCGCGAGGCTGGCAACCGCCTCCGGCTCGATCTCGTCGAGCACACTGGCGCGCCGGGTCATCGCGCCGGTGTGCCAGTGTTCGAGCTGGCGCCCGGTCGTCAGCACCATCGGATACTCGGCATCCGGCTCCTCGGCCGGCGGGATGATCGCCGCCGGCACCAGCTTGGCGCGGCCGGACGGGGTCGGGAACCCGTTGCCGAAGACGATGTCGTTGCCGGGCTTGTCCTCGGCGTCGCACGGGTACGTCACCGAGCTCTCGCGTTCCAGGCGCTCCCAGGTGATGTTGTCGAGCGACGGCATCGCCAGCTTCATCTCGGCGAACACGTCGCGCGGGTGGGTATAGGCCCATTCGAGGCCGAGCCGCCGCGCGATCTCCTGGATCATCCACCAATCGTGCCGGGCGTCGCCGGGAAGCGGCAGCGCCGTGCGGCCCATCTGGACCTGGCGGTTGGTGTTGGAGACCGTGCCGTCCTTCTCCGGCCAGGCCGAGGCCGGAAGGACCACATCGGCGTATTTCGCCGTCTCGGTGATGAACAGGTCCTGCACGACCAGGTGTTCGAGATGGGCCAGCGCCTCGCGGGCGTGCTGGACGTCGGGGTCCGACATCGCCGGGTTCTCGCCCATGATGTACATGCCCTTGATCTCGTCGCGATGCACCGCGTCCATGATCTCGACGACGGTAAGCCCCGGCTTATCGTCGAGCTCGGACTGCCACAGCGCCTCGAACTTTGCCTTGACCGCGGGGTCCGCGACCGGTTGGTAGTCGGGATAGACCATCGGGATCAGCCCGGCATCCGACGCCCCCTGAACGTTGTTTTGCCCGCGCAACGGATGGAGGCCGGTGCCCGGGCGGCCGACCTGCCCGGTAATCATCGACAGGGCGATCAGGCACCGCGCGTTGTCCGTGCCGTGGGTGTGCTGCGAGATGCCCATGCCCCAGAAGATGATCGCCCGCTCGGCCCGCGCGTAAGTCCGCGCGACATACCGCAGCGTCTCTGCGTCGATGGCGCAGATCGGCGCCATCTTTTCAGGCGTGTAGTCCCGGATGTGCTCGCGCAGCTTTTCGTAATCCTCGGTATGCGCCTGAATGTATTGGCGGTCGGTCAATCCTTCTTCGACGATCGTGTTGAGCAGCGCGTTCAGCAGCGCCACGTCGCGGCCCGGGGCGAATCTAAGCGTCCGTGTGGCGAAACGCGTCAGCGAATGGCCGCGGGGGTCGATCACGAACACCTTTGCCCCACGCTTCGCGGCCTGCTTGAAGAAAGTGGCTGCAACCGGATGATTCTCCGTGGGTCTGGCGCCGATGACGATAATCACGTCGGCGTCGTTCGCGGCCATGAACGGGGCGGTCACCGCGCCCGACCCGATCCCCTCCATCAGCGCCGCGACCGACGAGGCGTGGCACAGCCGCGTGCAGTGGTCGACATTGTTGCTGCCGAACCCGGTGCGCACGAGCTTCTGGAACAGATAGGCCTCTTCGTTCGACCCCTTGGCCGACCCGAACCCGGCGAGCGCCCGCTTGCCGTCGCGGTCGCGGATCGTCTTGAGCCCGGCGGCGGCCCGGTCGAGCGCCTCCTCCCACGTCGCCTTGCGGAAATGCGTGTACGGGTTGGCCGGGTCGATGTTCGTATCGTGCTTCGGAACGCCGTCCTTGCGGATCAGCGGCTCGGTCAGCCGGTCGGGATGGTGCACGTAATCAAAGCCGAAACGGCCCTTGACGCACAGCCGATTGTGGTTGGCCGGCCCCTCCTTGCCCTCGACCGCGACGATATGGTCGTCCTTGACCTTGAAGATCAACTGACAGCC
>DASUIE010000203.1:0-5249 GCA_036273175.1 Allostellaceae bacterium | reverse complement strand
ATGCGCCAGGATGACGTGCAGGTCGGCGAGCCCGCTACCCGGCCGCGGCAGCGCCTCGCCTGCGTAATCGTACATGAGGCGCCAGGCGGCGGCGTCGCGCGGATGGCCGGCAAGCTCCGAACGCCATAAAAACGCGCAGCCATCCGACATTTTCTGCTGCGGCCCACCGCTGTGGCGGCTGAGTTCGATCGCGTCCCGGTACAGCTCCCGCGCCTCGGCAAAGTGGCCGAGCGCGATTTCCACCAGCGACAGATGCCAGCTTAGGTGGCCGTAGAAAAATCCGTCGCGCGGATATGCGGCGAGCCATGGCAATAGAAACTCCCGTGCCGTATCGGGTTCGCCGCTCTCGTAGCAAACATGGGCAAAACTGTGTGCGCCGTGCGCGTTTTTCCGGTTCAGCGACACCGACCGCTCTATCGTCGCCCGTGCCTCGGCGAGCCGCCCGTCCTCCGAAAGCGCCATCGCATGATAGGAGAGGAACCAGTAATCGTCGCCGTAATGCGGCGCGACGGCGTCCATCAGTTCGGCGATTTGGTGCTTATTCCCGAGACGGCCGGAAGCGCCGATCAGCCCGTTCGGGTTGGCGGCGATCGAGATCACCAGCGCGTCGAGCGGCCACGCCGCCAAGTGGCTGCGGACCGCGGCGATCGCCGCTTCGGTCTGTCCGCTCGACGCGAGGTCGAAAATCGCGACGTGGCTCGCCTCGCGCTCGGTGAGCCCGGCGGCCAGCTCCTTGGCGGCGAGCAGGGCCGCTCGGCCGCCCGCGACATTGCCCTCCCGCAGCAGGACCTGGGCCTTGCCGGCATGCGCCAGGGCGAAATCGGGGTCCGCGGCGAGGGCGTCGTCATAGGCTGCCAGCGCGCCCGGGTAGAAGGTCAGCGCCCGCTCGCTGGCATCGACATAGGCGTCGCGCGCCGCGACGGACGATGTGGACAACGGAAGCCCGAACCGATCCGCCAACATCTGGAACCCTCCTCCCGACCCGTTTGCGAATACTCTCCCGCCCCTCGGGCGACCGCAAGCCGCCAGTCACTTGTGCACAAGTGGATTGATTGCGCACTCTATCCGCAACGCCAAGCGGAGGAGACGAAAGATGTCGCTATCCCAGCAGCCGCCCCAAGAGGCATCGCAAAGCATCGAAGTTGTCCCGCTGACCCTTCATATCGGCGCGGAAATCCGCGGCGTCGATCTGACCGGACCCTTGCCGCCGCAGCAGGTCAAGGAGGTGCGCGACGCCTTCCTCAAATGGAAGGTCGTCTTCTTCCGCAACCAGCATCTCGATCATGCGCAGCATGTCGCGATGGCGCGGCAGTTCGGCGAGCCGACGATCGGTCACGCCGTGCTCGGCCATCTCGACGACTATCCTGAAGTCTATTCGGTCGCCAAAAACCGGCTCGCCAACGAAAACCGCAAGGCGCAGATGGTGACGCCGTGGACCGGCTGGCACGCCGACATCACCGCCGCGGTCAACCCGCCGATGGCCTCGATCCTGCGCGGCGTCACGATCCCGCCCTATGGCGGCGACACGTTCTGGACCAACCTCAACGCCGCCTATATGGCGCTGTCGCCGACGATGCGCGCCTTTGTCGACGGGCTGCGCGGCATCCACCAATTCGGCAATCGCGGCGAGACCAGCCGCAGCGACGCGTACAAGGATCGGGTGAAGCGGCGGGCGCTCGAAAGCGAGCACCCGATCGTCACCGTGCATGCCGAGACCGGCGAACGCATCCTCTATGTCAGCCCGTCATTCCTCAAATCGATCGTCGGGCTGACTCCGCGCGAAAGCCAGAAAATCCTCGAAATCCTGTGGGAGCACGTCACGCGCCCCGAATACACGGTGCGCTTCAAGTGGAACGAGGGCGACATCGCGTTCTGGGACAACCGCGCGACGGTGCATCTTGCGCCGACCGACATTTTCCAATCCGATTTCGACCGCCAGCTCTACCGGGTGACCTTGGTCGGCAAGCCGCTGGTCGGCGTCGACGGGCAGCCGTCGAAAGCGATCGAGGGCGTGCCGATCCTGTCGGCGGCGGAAGAGCTGAAGATGCTGGCGGCGGCGGAATAGAAGGAATCACCCCATGACCAAGTATTTGCACACCATGATCCGCGTCAGTGACCTGGAGGACACCATCGCCTTCTTCGAGGTTCTCGGCCTCAAGGAGATCCGCCGCCGTCCGGACGAGAAAGGCCGCTACACCAACGTGTTCCTCGCCGCCCCCGGCGACGAGGAGGCGGCCGTGGAGCTCACCTACAATTGGGACCCCCAGCCCTATCCTGGCGGCCGCAATTTCGGACATCTCGCCTATGCCGTGGAAAACATCTACGACACGTGCAAGGCCTTTATCGACCACGGGGTGACGATCAACCGCCCGCCGCGCGACGGCCGCATGGCCTTCATCCGCACGCCGGACGGCATTTCCATCGAGCTGTTGCAGGACGGCGAGGGGCTGCCGCCCGCCGAACCCTGGACCAGCATGGCCAATACCGGCTCGTGGTAGGGCAGGGGCGAGCCATGAAAGAGAACAGCATACGGCGCGCGGTGCGCGAGGGGCGGGCGGCGCTGGGCACCGGACTCAAGGAGTTCGCGTCGCGCGGCGTTCCCTGGATTATCGAGGCGGCCGGCTTCGATTATTGCGCGATCGACCACGAACACGGGGCCTTCGACCTGGAAACGATCGCGAAACTGGCGAGCTGGTTCCAGGCCACCAACGTCTCGCCCATCGTGCGGCTGCATAAATCGTTCGCGCATCTGATCCCCGGCATCCTCGATCAGGGCATCATGGGGATCCAGGTTTCCGAGGTCGAAACCGCCGAGGAGGCGCGCGCGATCGTTCGCCTGGCGAAGTATCCGCCGCTCGGAAACCGGGGCATTTCCGGCCAGGGGCCGCACACGGGATACCGGAGCTACGGTGCCCGGCATGCCACCGAATACGCGCCGTGGGCCAACGAGAACATCATCCTGTTTCCGTCGATCGAGTCGCTCGAAGGGCTGGAGAATGTCGAGGCGATCGCCGCGGTCGACGGGATCGACATGATCGCCTATGGGCATTCCGACCTGAGCGCGCAGCTCGGCGTTCACCTCGACCTCGAGCACCCGAAATTCAAGGCGGCGGTGCGGCGGATCGCGGCGGCCTGCAATGAACATGGCAAGCTCGCTCGGGGATCGGCGGAGACCGAGGCGCAGATCGAGGAGTACTGGAAGCTCGGGTTCAAGGTGCTGAACCTGCCGGGCAACGACGTCAGCACCTATCTCGACGGGATGAAGGCGCGCGCGGCGCGCGCCCATGCCCGGTTGAAGTCGATCGGCGCGCCGACGCCGTAATCTGGCGCCTCTACGGTTTGGCAAGCCCCTGCTGATAGACGCACATATGCGTGTAGGCGGCGGCGAGAAGCGGCGTGGCGATGCCCGCCTTGCCGCCGCGCGCCAGCAGATCGCCGACGATCTGGTCGGCCTCGATCGGGCTGCCCTCCCGCAGGTCGCGGTACATCGACGGGCTTTGCGGCGAGCCCGGCGTGGTCAGCGCTTTCCGGGCGCCTTCGAGGAAGGCCGCACTCGGCGCCTCGCCCACCGCGCTGACGATGCGGACGACATCGTCGAGAATCTCGAGATTGAATGACGCGCCGCCCGGCGCGGCCACCACCTCGCCGATATTCCCGCGCATCGCGCAGGTGATCGCGCCGAGCGTGGCGAGCATGGTCCATTTTTCCCACATCTCGTACCCGATCGCGCGAGACAGCCGGGCCGCAAAGCCGGAGCCCTGCATGAACGCGTCGAGTTCCTTCATCCGCGGCGAGACCGATCCGTCCCTCTCTCCGTAGGCGAGCTCCTGAAACGCGGCGAGCTGAACGATGCGCCCCTCCGGATCGATCGTCGCCGCCACTTTGCAGACGCCGCCTGCGACGGCGTTCTCGCCAAACCGCGCCGCCAGGACATCGATATGCCGCATGCCGTTGAGCGTCGGAATGATGGCCGTGCGCGGACCGATCGCGGCGGCGAAATCCTCGATCGCGGCATCGAGCGAATAGGATTTGACCGCCAGCAGCACGGCATCGTATGGCGCCGCGATGGCATCGGCCGTGACCAGCTTTGGCCGCACGGTGACGTCGCCGTGCGGGCTGGCGATCTTGAGGCCGGTTGCTTGAAGCTGGGCCGCGCGGCGCGGGCGCACGAGAAAGGTGACGTCCCGGCCGGCCTCGGCCAGGCGTCCGCCAAAATACCCGCCGGTCGAGCCGGCGCCGACTACCAGGAGACGCATGTCCCTACCACCTGTAAACGTTCTTCAGCGTGTCGCCCATCAGCTTAGCCCTGTCGCTGTCGGACAGCCGATCGGTATTGCGAAACGGCGCGACCCCTTGCTCATAGGTCAGCATCCCGCTCGTCCGCGTCCAATCCGTACCCCACATGCACCGGTCGATGCCAAAGGCGTCGATAATCCGCAGCACCGGGTCCCAGATGTCGTCGTAAGGGAAGGGTTTGCGGGAAAGCGTGCAGGCGCCGCTGATCTTCACCCGGACATTGGGATAGGCGGCGAGCGCCAATAGCTTCGGCAGATCGGCCCATGGCGTTGCCAAAGGCGGCGGCTCGTTCGGCTGCAAGAGACCGAGATGGTCGATGACGATCACGGTGTCCGGGTTGCGTCGCACGATTTCGGCGCCGTCGTCGAGACGCCCCCAGCACAAGAAATTGACCGGCAGCCCGTGCCGGCCCGCCGCGGCAAAGGCGCGGTTGAGGCGCGGGTCCGTCGGGTCGGCGATCTGCTCGTCCCGCAGCATCAGCCTGACGCCGACCGTTCCCGCGGTCTTCGCCCATTGCGCGACGACCTCGTCGACGGCGGGATTGGCCGGGTCGATCGGCTTAACGACCCGAAACCGCTCCGGGTATTTGTCGTAGACTTCGAGCGCGTAGCTCGGGTCGTAGCGGTAGAGGTTGAAGGTGGAGACGATGATCGCGCCATCGACGCCGACCGCGTCCATGGCGTCCACCATCTCTGCGCCATTCGCCGATTGCGGACCGTGCAAATGTCCGACCCACGGGCGGCCGGGATGGTTCCGCTCGTAGGCATGCACCTGGACGTCTATCACCGCCATCGGCCGGGTCCTTTCGCCGTTGCCGGCCAGCATGCCGTTCCGCGGTCGCCCGTCAAGCCGGCCCATGGCATGCTGCCGATGCGAGACCAAGGGCAGGCCCTCATGAAGACAATTCTCTCTCACGCGCAGCTGATCGACTGTGTCGAGCCCAAGGTGCGGCC
>DASUIE010000202.1:0-3264 GCA_036273175.1 Allostellaceae bacterium | reverse complement strand
CCGCTCGCGATCCAGCCGCGCAGCATCGCCGAGCCCATCTGGCCGCAGCCGACGAGAACCAGCGTACCCGCAGCCATCGCAGCCTCCGTTCAGGCCTCGCCGATCGGATCGATCATCGCCGTCGCCATCGCCTCCTCGGCCGGCTTGCCGCCCCAGATCACGAGCTGGAACGCCGGGTAGAAGCGTTCGCACTCGGCAACCGCGACCTCGACCAGATCCTCGATCTGCTCGGGGGTCGGGGCGGCGACGCCGCGCAGCAGCACAGCGTGGCGAAACGCCGGCAGATTGTCGCCGGCCGACAGGTCGAAATGGCCGAGCCACAATTTCTCGTTGGCCAGGGCCAGCAGCTCGAAAACCGGTCCGCGCCGCCGCTTTGGCACCCGCATGTCGAACCCCGCCGAGAAATGCAGCGCCGACAATTCCTCCTGCCACATGAAATACAGGCGGTAGTCGCACCAGCGGCCGGAGATCTCGACGATAAGCTCGTCCTCGCTGGCGCGGTCATGCGCCCAGTCGTTGGCAATCACGTATTCCTCGACCAGATCGATCGGATTGCCCAGCAGCGGACGAACTTCGGCGACGGTAAGCGACGTCATCGCGCCCTCCTGGAGGCGGCTCGACGAAACGGGGGCGGCTGGCCTCTCTAACCAGCTTTCCGCCCGCTCGGCAAGCTGCCAAAGCTCCCTCACCGGCGCAAGTCAAGATTTAGCGGCTTAGCCGGTCCTTACCACAGCTGTTAGCGCTTACGCATTCGGCGTGTCTGAATGGCTTTGGTGGGAGAAACCGCCGGCCCCCCGTCCAGCGCGTCGAGTCGCCGCTGCAGCGCCTCCTGCTCCTCGCGAGCCTTCGCCGCCATCGCCTTGACCGCCTCGAACTCCTCTCGGGAAACGAGGTCCATCCCGGAAATGATCCGTTCGAGTTGGTCGCGGATGCGGGATTCGACCTCTCCGCGCACCCCCGACAGCGCGCCGACCGCTCCGGAGGCCAGCCGCGCGAGGTCGTCGAACAGGCGGTTCTGGCTCTGCATCGACCGGCTACTCGGCCGCCTCGCGCTTCGCCGGCCCGCTCCGCGCGGCATGGGTATCGATGGCCTTCTGGATCGCCGCGGCGGCCTGGCCGGTAAAGTCGACGTGATGGCTCGTCGCGAAATCGTAGCTGCCTTGCAGCAACTCGCGGCTCTGCTGGAATTTCGGATGGACGAAGCGGGCCATCAGCTCGTAATGCCGCTTGGTCGCCTCCCAGTCGGCCCAATTCTGCGCCAGCTCGCACAGCACGCCGAACCCGCCGGAGCCGGCCACGAGCCGGTCGACATAGGCAATCGCGTCGTCGGGCGTGCCGATGCAGGCGGTGCCGGTCTCGATCAGCCACTGCACCGGGTCGCCGACCTCTGGCGGAATGATCGGAAAGGTCGCCACGTCGCGGAAATAATTGGCGAAGGCCTGGACGCCGAATTGCACGTTCTTGATCGCCTGCTCGCGCGTGTCGGCGATGTGGAAAAATCCGACGACGCGCCAATCCTTGCGGTTCGGGGTATGTCCGTTGGCGCGAGCGGTCTCCTCGTAGAGGCCCCAATTCGCGGTATGCCGCTCCATCGCCATCGGGCTGGTGCCGCCGATCGACAGCATGCCGACGCCGTATTTTCCCGCCAGCACGCCGCCGGAAGGCGACCGGGCCGACGCGACGGCCAGCTCCATCGTCGGCCGCGTATAGGGCCGCAGCTGGAGCTGCGCTTCGGTGATGTCGAACCACTTGGTCTTCTTGTTGACGACCTCGCCGTTCATCAGCCGGACGATGACGTCGAACGATTCCTCCATCATCTCGCGCTGGTCGCTCGGGTCGATGCCGATCTTCAGCGCGTCATGGACCAAGGCGCCGGGTCCGACGCCGAACATGGCCCGCCCCCGGGTCATGTGGTCGAGCTGGACCATGCGGTCGGCGAGCATGAACGGGTTGTGGTAGGGCAGCGACACGACGCCGGTGCCGAGCCGGATGTGGCGCGTGCGCTGCGCCGCGGCGGCGATAAACATCTCCGGGCAGGCGATCAGCTCGAAACCGCCCGAATGGTGCTCGCCGATCCAGGCCTCGTTGTAGTTCAGCCGGTCGAGATGCTCGAGCAGTTCGAGGTCGCGCTCGATCGACAGTGTCGGGTTTTCGTCGTGATTGTGGAACGGCGCCAGGAAGATGCCGCTTCGCAAATACTGTTCGCTCATGCCCGATTCCTTTGGCGGAGGCTCGCCTCTTCGCTGATCGTCGGCCATCGCGCCCCGTTCCCGCAAGCGAATTCCCGGCGGGAGGGGTATGCGAGTCTAGCCGGCGCCCTCCAGCGCGAACGGCCGGCGATAGCTGAGCGCCTCGGCGATGTGGCGGCGGGCGACGATTTCGGCGCCGTCGAGATCGGCGAGCGTCCGCGCGACCCGGAGCACGCGGTGATAGGCGCGCGCCGAGAGCCTGAGCTGCTCGGCGGCGCGGGTCAGGAGAGCTCCGCCGGCAGGCTCGGGCGTGGCGACCGCGTCGAGCAACCCGCCGTCGGTCTCGGCATTGGTCCGGATCTGGCGGTCATCCGGCAGGTCCTTGTACCGCGCGGTCTGGCGGGCGCGGGCAACATGGACGCGCGCGGCGATCTCGGCGCTGGCCTCGGCCGGCGGCGGCAGCGCGAGATCGGCGGGCGAGACGGCAGGAACGTCGATGTGCAGGTCGATGCGATCGAGCAGCGGGCCCGATAGCTTTGCCTGGTAGTCCTGGGCGCAGCGCGGCGCCCGCCCGCAGGCGCGGTCCGGCTCGGCGAGATAGCCGCATCGGCACGGGTTCATCGCCGCGATGAGTTGCACCCGCGCCGGATAGGTCACCTGGGTATTTGCGCGGGAAACATTGATCCGGCCGGTCTCGAGCGGCTGGCGCAGCGCCTCGAGCGCGGCGCGGCTGAACTCCGGGAGCTCGTCGAGGAACAGCACGCCCTGATGCGCGAGACTGATCTCGCCGGGCCGCGCCCGCAGCCCACCGCCGACGAGTGCCTGCAGCGAGGCCGAATGGTGCGGGTCGCGAAACGGGCGCTCGTGCAGGAGCACGCCGCCGCGCAGCCCGCCGACGACCGACATGACCATGCCCAGCTCCAGCGCCTCGGCGGGTTCGAGCGGGGGCAGGATGCCGGGAAGGCGCGCGGCCAGCATCGACTTGCCGGCCCCGGGCGGCCCGGTCATCAGCAGATTGTGTCCGCCCGCCGCCGCGATCTCCAGCGCGCGCTTGGCGCTTTCCTGCCCTTTGACG
>DASUIE010000201.1:0-3368 GCA_036273175.1 Allostellaceae bacterium | reverse complement strand
TTCGGCACGTTGGCGGTGGAGAGGCAGCCGACGGCGGTGACCAGGAACTTGACGACGTAAATGTCGCCGCTCTCGGTCCGCACCCGCCAGCGGTTCGCCGCTTCGTCATAGGCCGCGGCGGCGACGCGGGTGTCGAACCGGATGCTCCGCTTCAGGTCGAACCGGTCGGCGACGAAATTCAGATAGCGCAAAATCTCGGCCTGGCCCGGATAGCGCTCCGACCACTCCCATTCGCGCATCAGCTCGGGCGAGAAGGTGTACCAGTAGACATGGCTTTCGGAGTCGCAGCGCGCGCCCGGATAGCGGTTCCAGTACCAGGTGCCGCCGACCCCGCCGCCCGCTTCCAGCGCCTCGACCGACAAGCCGAGACGATCGCGCAGGCAGAAGAGCTGGTAGAGGCCGGCAAACCCGGCGCCGATCACCAGCGCGTCGAGCTCGGTCGCGTGACCCATCCTGTCCTGTGGCATTCCCGTTCCACGTCCTATCCAGGGGTGTGTTTGCTATACCGTTGACGGGGTCCCTGCGTCGATGGCGCCGGCACGCTTTCTGAACAAGGCTGGCATTCGATGCGGTCACGGTCCTAAGCTGGCCGGCAAGCCCGCTTCCCACCTTGGCGAGGAGCATCCCATGCCCGTCACGCCCGCATCCCCCGGCTGCCTCTCCGGCATCCGCGTCCTCGACCTGACCCAATTCGAGGCCGGCACCACCTGCACCGAGGCGCTGGCCTGGATGGGGGCAGACATCGCCAAGGTCGAGCCGCCGCGCGGGGAGGCGGGACGGACCGGGTTTGGCGATGCGTACTATTTCATGATGTACAACGCCAACAAGCGCTCGATCACCGTCAATCTGAAATCGGAACGCGGCCTGGCCCTCGTCAAGGAGATGGTCAAGAAGGCCGATGTCTTTACCGAGAATTTCGCGCCCGGCGCGGTCGAGCGGCTGGGGCTCGGCTACGATGTCGTCAGCGCGATCAATCCGGCGATCGTCTATGCCCAGGTCAAGGGCTTCGGCGACGGCAGCCCCTACGAGAACGGGTTGTCGTTCGACCCGATCGCCCAGGCCGCGGGCGGGTCGATGAGCATCACCGGCGAGCCCGGCGGGCGGCCGATCAAGCCCGGCCCGACGATCGGCGACACCGGCACGGGGATGCTGATGGCGTTCAGCATCGTCAGCGCGCTGTTCGACCGCGCGCGCACGGGCAAGGGCAAACGCCTGCAAGTCGCGATGCAGGATTCGATCATGCATTACAGCCGCAGCGGCTTTATCGCCCAGGCGCGCACGGGCAAGGCGGCGGCGCGGCGGGCGGCGGCGCCCAATCCGCCGAGCGGCATTTTCCCGTGCAAGCCGGAAGGGGCTAACGACTACGTCTATGTCCTGACCAGCCGCGCCAATCCGGAGCACTGGACGCGCCTGTTGAAGCTGATCGGCCGCGAGGACCTCATCGGCGACGCGCGCTTCGACACCTATGAGGCGCGGGTCGAACATGAGGCCGAGATCAACGAGATCGTCGGCGCCTGGACGCGGCAACGCACCAAGCAGGAGGCGATGACGCAGATGAGCAGCGTCGGCGTGCCGGCCGGCGCGGTGCTCGACACCAACGACCTGGTCAACGAGCCGAGCTTTTACGAGCGCGGCATCCTGCAAAAGATGACCCATGGCGAACGCACGATGAGCATGCCGACCTGGCCGGTGCGCTTCGACGGCGTTCCGAGCGCGGTGAAGCCGGCCCCGCTGCTCGGCGAGCACACCGCGGAGGTCCTCGCCGATTGGCTCGGCCTCGACGAGGCGGCGGTGACGGGGCTGCGCAACGACGGCGTCGTCTGACGCCGGTCACGCGAAGGCCGGCGCCACCTCGGCCATGAAGCGGGCGAGCTCGTCCTTGACTTGGCTGTGCGGCTTGAGGCCGACATTGGCGTAGAGGATGACCTCGTCGATCCCGGCCGCCTCGACCTTTTTCAGCGTGTCGGTGATCGCGGCCGGGGAGCCGAGCAGCACCGCGTTCTCGGTCAAATCCTGCGGGCGCACCTTGGCGAGGCGGTCGACGATCTCGGCGAAATAGCGATAGCTCGGCGGCGCGGTCGCGGGGTCGCCGGGGAAGGCGGCGATCGCGCATTCCTTGTAGTAGCGGATTTGGCGGGCGCGGGCGGTCTCCTCGGCGGCGGCGCCGTCGGCGAGGTGGAGGAAATAGCTGCACATCAGGCGCCCCGGCCGGTGGCCGTTGCGGATGCAGCATTCGCGGTAGAGCTCGGCGACCTGGGCGAGCCCGCCAAAGGTCATCGCCGCCGCGAACGGCGCGACGATCAGGTTGCAGCCGAGCCGCCCGGCCAGCTCGATCGAGGGCCGCGAGAAGGCGGCGACATAGGCCGGGATCGGGCGCTGCACCGGTTGCGGCGTGATCGACACGTCGTCGAAGCTGTAGTGGCGTCCATGGTGAGTGACCGGCGCGTCGCTCGCCCACAGCTTGCGGACGATCTCCAGCCCCTCGGCGAAGACCGACTGGTTGTCCTCGAACGAGGCCCCGAGCGGGCCGTATTCGCGCCGGTCGTAGCCGCGTCCGGCGGCGAAATCGACGCGCCCGCCCGACAGCATGTCGAGCGTCGCCCATTGCTCGGCAACGCGGATCGGGTGGTGCAGCGGCAGCACCGTCACCGCGGGCGCGAGACGGATTCGGCCGGTGCGCGCGGCGACCTGGGCGAGCACGAGGTCGGGGCAGGAGAGGACGCCGAGGGTCGAGAAATGGTGCTCGCCGATCCACGCCGAATGGAGGCCGATCTCGTCGGCGTAGATGGCCTCGTCGAGAATGTCGGCGACGAGCCGGTTGGCGGTGCGCGGGTTGTTTTCGTAGTGGTTGTCGCTGAGCGTGAAATAGCCAAATAGCATCGGAGGCTCCCCGCGGCACGGTCGGAGGCGGTGCGATGGAGATTAACGCAGATTTCAGCCGGCGCGTCGCGATCCACGCGGCGGGGATGCCGTGGGTCCCGTCGCCGATCGCCGGGGTCGAGCGGCGGATGCTCGACCGCATCGGCGACGAGGTGGCGCGGGCGACCTCGATCGTGCGCTACGCGCCGGAAAGCCGGTTCTCCGCCCACACGCATGGCGGCGGCGAGGAGTTTCTCGTGCTCGACGGGGTGTTCGAGGACGAGCATGGCGACTATCCGGCCGGGAGCTATGTGCGCAACCCGCCGGCGACGCGGCACATACCGGGCTCGGCGCCGGGCTGCACGCTGTTCGTCAAGCTGTGGCAGTTCGAGCCCGCCGACCGCACCGAGGTGCGGATCGATACGGGCCGGATGCTGTGGGACATGTCGCCGGACCGGCACGGGGTCGAGCTGATCCCGTTGTTCCGCGACGCGCGCGAGGATGTGCGA
>DASUIE010000200.1:0-33318 GCA_036273175.1 Allostellaceae bacterium | reverse complement strand
GTCCGGCGCATGCAGAAAGTCGATTACGGCAACCGCCTGATCGCGACCGAGCTGCTCAACCCGAACTTTCCGAGGATGGCCGAGAGCTATGGCATCGCCGGGGTGCGGGCGCTGAGCCCGGCGGAACTGCGCCGCGAGCTGGCGGCGGCGATCAAGCGGCGCGGGCCGACACTGATCGAGGTCCCGGTCGGGGAAATGCCCGACCCGTGGCCCACGTTGATCACCGGCCGCGTGCGCGGAACCCGGTAACGGAGGAAGAGGCGAAATGGCAGTCGAAAGGCACCGCGAAGGCTGGCTCGGCAAGCGGCTCGACCGCGAGGCGCTCTATTGGGATTTCGGGCCGGCGCAACTCCGCGCGATCGACGCGCTGATGGCGCCGTTGCTCGGCAGCGATCGCCCGCCGCACCTGATCGCGAAGGCGCAGTTCTCGCACCCGGACCTCGACGGCGCGCTCGCCGAGGTGCTGCACCGGATCAAGACCGGCCCGGGCCTCCTGATCATGCGCGGCTTTCCGGTCGGCAAGTACACGCCGGAGGAGATGCAGGCGGTGTATTTCGGCGTCGGCAGCCATTTCGGCCATGCCGTGTCGCAAAGCGCCGACGGCGACTATCTCGGCCACGTCACCAATGTCGAAAAGGCGTCGCGCGGCTACACCACGGCGCGCGAGCTGAACCTGCACACCGATTCGGCCGAGATCGTCGGCCTCCTTTGCGTCCGCGACGCCAAGCTCGGCGGCATGAGCATCTATTCCAGCTCGTTGAAGATTCACGAGATTATTTCTCGCGAGCACCCCCAATACCTGCCGGTGCTGGAGCGCGGCTTCCGCTGCGACCGGCGCGGCGAGGAAGCGCCGGAGGACGATCCGGTGACGCCGTACCGGGTGCCGGTCTTTTCCGGGCGGGGCGGATTGCTGAGCTGCCGCTACGTGCGCGGGGTCATCGACCGCGGCGCGCAGACGCTCGGCACGCCGCTCTCGCCGCTCGAAGAGGGCGCGCTGGCCGCGTTCGAGGAAGTGGCGATGCGCGACGACGTGCGCTTCGAGGTTCGTCTCAACCCGGGCGAGGCCTCGTTCATCAACAATTACGAAATCCTGCACGCCCGCACCGCCTTCACCGATTGGGACGAGCCTGGCCGCAAGCGTCTCCTCTACCGGCTCTGGCTTGAAGGCGAGCCGGCGCGGCCGATGGCGCCCGAGGTGCATCTCTACCAGAACCGCTCCGGCCGCATGGGGGTCGATCCGCAAGCGGGACGCGGGCCGCGATAAAACCCGCCACACCGGAGGCGATCGCCGAGGCCGCGGCGCTGCTGCGGGCCGGTGAGCTTGTCGCGTTCCCTACGGAAACGGTCTACGGGCTCGGCGGCAACGCGACCGACGACCGCGCCGTCGCGCGCATCTTCGCCGCCAAGGGACGGCCCCGCTTCAATCCGCTCATCGTCCATGTGACCGATCTCGCCGCCGCCGAACGGATCGCCGCGTTCGACGGGCGCGCGCGCGATGCCGCGGCGCGGTTCTGGCCGGGACCGCTGACGCTGGTGCTGCCGCGGCGCGCGGAGAGCGGCGTATCGCTTCTCGCCTGCGCCGGGCTCGACACGGTCGCGCTGCGGGTGCCGGCGCATCCGGTGGCTCAGGCCCTATTGCGGGCCGCCGCGGTCCCGCTCGCCGCGCCCTCCGCGAACCGCTCGGGCCGGGTCAGCCCGACCGAGGCGGCGCATGCCGCCGAGCTCGACATCCCGCTGATCCTGGACGGCGGCCGGTGCGCGGTCGGCGTCGAATCGACGGTTCTCGACCTGACGGGCGAGACCCCGGCCCTGCTGCGGCCCGGCGGGGTCACGCTCGAAGCGCTGAATGAAGCCCTCGGCGCCGTCGCCACGCCGCAATCCGACCCCGCCGCGCCACGCTCTCCCGGGCAGCTGCGCGGCCACTATGCGCCGGCCCTCCCGGTACGGCTCGGAGCGAAAGCGGCGCGGCCGGGCGAGGCGCTGCTCGCCTTCGGGCCGGCGGCGGGCGACGAGAACTTGTCGCGCGCCGGCGATCTCGAAGAGGCCGCGGCCAATCTGTTCGCGATGCTGCGGCGGCTCGACCGGCCGGAATTCAGTGGGATGGCGGTGATGCCGATACCCGAAACCGGCCTCGGCAGGGCGATCAACGACCGCCTCCGCCGCGCCGCTACCCGCTGAGCGCCGCGCCGCAACCGACAAAGGCGGCGAGCGGGTGCGTCACCACTGCGGTCGGGATCGCCGCCAGATAGGCGCGGAACCGGCCCTTGGCTTCGAACCGGGCGCGGAACGGCGAGGCGGCGAACCGGCTGCCCAGCCGCGGCACGATCCCGCCGGCGATATAGACCCCGCCCTGCGCGCCCAACGTCAGTGCGAGATTCCCGGCCGCGGCGCCGAGCATCGCGCAAAACATATCGGACGCCTCGGCGCAGCGGGCATCGGCGGCCGCGGTTTCGGCGTCGGTGATCTGGGCGGCCGTGAGTTGGGCCGCCTGCGCGCCATCGACCGCGCATAGCGCCTGGTACAAATTCACCAGACCCGGGCCCGAGAGGCATCGCTCGGCCGAAACATGGTCGAACCGGCCGCGCAGATGCGCCAGCACCGCGCTTTCGCGGTCGTCGCCAGGCGCCATCGTCGCGTGCCCGCCCTCGCCGGTCAGCGGAATCCATTTCCGGCCGGCCGGCACCAACCCGGATACGCCGAGGCCGGAGCCCGGCCCGAGCACCGCCAGCGGCCGCCCGGCAACCGCGCTGCCGCCGCCGACCCGCGTCTTGTCGCCGTCGCCGAGATGCGGCAGCGCCAGCGCCTGCGCGGTAAAGTCGTTGATGATCTCGAGCCGCTCGAAGCCGAGGCTCCGCCGCAATCCCTCGATCGAGAAGCGCCACGGATGGTTCGTCATGCGGACCTGGTCGCCGGCGATCGGCGAGGCGATCGCGATGGCGCCGCGGCGGGGGGCGGGCAGATCGCCGCGCCCGTCGAGAAACGCGGCGATCGCCTCGGCGATGCCGGGGTAGTCGGAATCGGCCAGAACCTGTGAATGCAGCAGCTTGCGGCGCGGCGACATCAGCCCGAACCGGGCGTTTGTCCCGCCGATATCCCCGACGAGCCAAGTCGCCGTCCTTGCCGATTTCGCCATGTCCCCTTCCCCCGATGAGTGGGTCAACCATGCCAAAACCCCGGGGCGCTGGCGAGTGCGAATCCTTGTGCGGCGCAGCGTAAGCGCAATCCGTTCCCGGATGCGACGATTTGACCACAACCCGAGGAGACAAAACGATTTTTTAAAAGAGGGGTTGACTTCGGAGGATCGCCGATTAAATTGTGCAGTGCGATATGGATCGTCCCAGCGACGGTCATATCGTACGTCTTCTAGGCGTTTCCTCCCTGAACTCGGGCCGTGCGTGCACGGCCCGTTTTTTTGCGGCCCGCTGTTTTACGTCTCGCGCGACAGAAGCTCGCGCATCACCCCGCCAAGGGTCTCGATCAGGCCCGCCATTTCGAGCGCCAACCGGTCGAAGGCCGGCTTGCGCCGGTAGTTGCGCTCGTCCATGTAGAGGGCGCGGTTGATCTCGATCTGCAACGCGTGGCGGCCGCGACGCGGATGGCCGTAATGCCCGGTGGTGAAGCCGCCCGCATAAGGGGCGTTCAGCGCGACCGCGAAGCCGCGCTCGGCGAGAAAATGGCGCGCCGCCTCGACAATCCGCTCGCCGCAGGCGGCGCCGTGGCAATCGCCGAGCACGATGTCGGCGCCATCGCGCCCGTCGACCGCGCCGGCCGCCGAGGGCATCGAATGGCAATCGATCAACAGGCAGCCGCCAAACTGCGCCTGGGTGGCCTCGACCAGCCGGCGCAACGCGGTGTGATACGGCTGATAGAGCGCGTCGATCCGCCGCTCGGCTTCCGCGAAGAGGAGCTTGCCGGCATAAATCTCTTCGCCGCTGGCGACGACGCGGGCGATCGTGCCGAGCCCCATCCGCACCCGCGGCGAGCGCGCATTGACATAGCTCGGCAGCGAATCGGCGAACATCGCCGGATCGAGCTCGTACGGCTCGCGGTTGACATCGAGATAGGCGCGCGGAAACGACGCCGCGATCAGCGGGACGCCGAGCACCGGCGCGGCGGCGAAAATCTCGTCGACAAAGCTGTCTTCGGAGCGGCGCAAGGTCAGCGGATCGAGGCGCGAAGCCGCGACGAAGGCGGGCGGGTACCGATTTCCGCTATGCGGGGAGGCGAGGACCAGCGGCAGCAGATGCGCCATCGGCTGGCGCACCTCGATTGCGTCATACGGTGCCTGCGGAGGCAAATCCGGGCCGTCCATCGCGCGAGCTTAGTGCCGCGCCGCGCCGCTGTCACGAGGCTCACTTTCGCCGCGCCCAGCCTCATGTTAGATGCTGCTTATGGCCCGCATCCTGCTAGCGGAAGACGACGATCAGCTGCGCGCCTTTCTCCAGCGGGGGTTGCGGCGCGCCGGCTATGCGGTCGATGCGCTCGGCGACGGCGCGGCGGCCCTGTCGATGGCCGAAAAAATCAACTACGACCTGCTGCTGGCCGATATCGTGATGCCGGAGCTGAACGGCGTCGATTTAGCGCGGAAGGTGTCGGAGCTGCAGCCGGGTATAAGGGTGATGTTCATCACCGGGTTTGCGGCGGTGGCGATCCATGACGAGGGGATGACGCCGAACCGGCCCAGGGTACTGGCAAAGCCGTTCCATCTGCGCCATCTGATCGAAGAGGTCGAGCACCTGCTGACCGAGTAGCGGGTTTTCGGGAAGTCAGTCATGCGGTTGAGATTCGTCGTTTTCGCTGTGGCGCTAGCCGCGATGGCCGGAGTCGCCCGGGCCCAAACCGGCGAGGTGCGGATTACCGACGCCTGGGCGCGCGCGACCCCGGCCGGGGCGACCACCGCGGCGGCCTACCTGACCCTGACCGCACCCACCGCGGACCGGCTCGTGTCGGTATCGACCCCGGCGGCGCGGCAATCCGATCTTCATACGATGACGATCGATAACGGGGTCATGAAGATGCGGGCGCTGCCCGGCGGCGTCGAGCTGCCGGCGGGCCAGGCGGTGACACTCAAGCCGGGCGGCATCCACATCATGCTGTCGGCGCTGACCGGGCCGCTGAAGGAGGGCGACAAGATCCCGCTGACCCTCCAGTTCGCCAAATCCGGCACCCGCGAAATCGCCGTCCCGGTCGAAAAGGCCGGATCGATGGGACCTGCCGGCGGCGGCATGAAGATGCCGATGGGACACTGATGCCCGACACCGCGCCCGAGAAGCCGGCCGGCCCGCCGCGCCTCTTGCTGGGTGCGGTTCTCGCCGCCGGGATGCTGGTGCTGGCGGCCGGGGTGCTGCTGTTTTATGCGCTGGAGGACCGGCCGCAAGGCGCCGCCGGCTCGGCGCTCGCCTCGATGATCGGCGGTAAGTTCACCCTCGTCGACCAGAACGGGAAGACCTTCACCGACGCCAACATGAAGGGCAAATGGGAGCTGGTGTTCTTTGGCTATACGCATTGCCCGGATGTCTGCCCGACGACGATGAACGAGCTGTCGCTGGCCTTCGAGAAGCTGGGAGCGAAGGCGCGCGACAGGATCGGGGTTGTTTTCATCAGCGTCGACCCCGAGCGCGACACGCCCCAGGTGCTCAAGGAATACGTGTCGAGCTTTTCCGCTCCGATCACCGCGCTGACCGGCACCTCGGCCCAGGTCGCCGAGGCCGCCAAAGACTACCGCGTCTTCTATGCCAAGCACCCGACCAAGGATGGCGGGTATGACATGGACCACAGCGCGCTCATCTATGTGATGGACCCGGAGGGGCGCTTTACCGCCACCTTCGCGCCGGACGACCCCGCCGACAAGATTGCCGAGAGGCTGCGGAAACTGCTCTCCTGATGCGCTCCCTTTCCGACGAGATCGCGCGGCGGCGCACCTTTGCGATCATTTCGCACCCCGACGCCGGCAAAACCACCTTGACCGAAAAGCTGCTGCTGTTCGGCGGCGCGATCCAGCTCGCCGGCGAGGTCCGGGCGCGCGGCGAGCGGCGGCGCACGCGCTCGGACTGGATGGCGATCGAGCGCGAGCGCGGCATCTCGGTATCGTCGGCGGTGATGACCTTCGACTATGACGGACTGACCTTCAACCTGCTCGACACGCCGGGCCACCAGGATTTCAGCGAGGATACCTATCGCACGCTGACCGCGGTCGACAGCGCCGTGATGGTGCTCGACGCGGCGCGCGGCATCGAGGAGCAGACGCGCAAGCTGTTCGAGGTGTGCCGCCTGCGGGATGTGCCGATCGTCACCTTCGTCAACAAGATGGACCGCGAGGCGCGCGAGCCGTTCGACCTGATCGACGAGATCGAGCAGACGCTGGCGCTCGACGCGACCCCGGCGAGCTGGCCGATCGGGATGGGGCGCGACTTCCTCGGCACCTACGATCTGTTCAACGACGCGCTCCTGCTGTTCGACCGCGACACGCACGAGCGGCTGACCGACCCGATCCGCTGCACCGGGCTCGACGACCCGAAGCTCCCGTCCCTGCTGCCGGAGAAAGCCATCGCAACGCTCCGCGAGGAGGTCGAGATGGTGCGCGGCCTGTGCAAGCCGTTCGACCTCGGCGCATTCCGCGAGGGGCATCTGACGCCGGTTTATTTCGGCAGCGCGCTCAACAATTTCGGGGTGCGCGAGCTGCTCCACGGCGTCGCCGCCGAAAGTCCGCCGCCACGCCCGCAACCCGCGGAGCCGGCGCCGATCGAGCCGGAAGCGGGCTCCGTCTCGGCCTTTGTCTTCAAGGTGCAGGCCAATATCGACCCGCAGCACCGCGACCGCATCGCGCTCGTCAGAATGTGTTCGGGACGCTTCCAGCGCGGGATGAAGCTGAAGAACGTGCGCACCGGGCGGGTCATGTCGGTGCAGAGCCCGGTTTTCTTCCTGGCGCGCGAGCGGAATCTCGCCGAAGAGGCGTGGCCCGGCGACATCATCGGCATTCCCAACCACGGCACGCTCAGGATCGGCGACACGCTGACCGAGGGCGACGATCTCCGCGTCACCGGCATCCCGAGCTTTGCCCCGGAGCTGCTCCGGCGAGTACGGATCGAGGACCCGATGCGCTCGAAGCATTTGCGCCACGCGCTCGAGCAGCTCGCCGAGGAGGGGGTGACGCGCGTGTTCAAGCCGGCGAGCGGCAGCGATTGGGTCATCGGCGTCGTCGGCGCGCTGCAGCTCGATGTGCTGCAGGCACGGCTGGAGGCCGAATACAACCTGGCGACCCGGCTCGAAGGCGCGCCGTTCGAGGCGGCGCGCTGGCTCGACGCCGACCGCGCCGAACTCGACAAGCTGCGCAGCCGCAACTCCGGCGCCTTCGCCGAGGACCATGACGGCATCCCGGTCTTCCTCGCCCGCAACGCCTGGGACCTGCGCACGACGATCGAGGAATTCCCGGCCATCCGCTTCAAGGAGACGCGCGAGCAGACCTGACACTTCGGCCGCGGCCGATGGTTCCGGGGCGCGAATGGTGGTACAGGCAGCCCCATGACTGCACGCACAACCCTCTACGAAGCCCCGCGCAGGCCGGCGCAGCCGGGCGAAACGATCGTCACCAGCACCTGCGGGCATAATTGCGGCGGGCGCTGCGTCGTCAACGCGCATGTCCGCGACGGCCGCATCGTCCACATCTCGACCGATGCCCGGCGGTGGGACCCCGAACTGCCGCCGCTCGCGGCGTGCGGCCGCGGGGTCGGACAAATCGAGCGCACTTATCACCCCGACCGGCTGCAATACCCGATGCGGCGGGCGGGACCGCGCGGCTCGGGCCGGTTCGAGCAGATCTCGTGGGACGAGGCGCTCGACGAAGTGGCGCGCGAGTTGCAGCGGGTGCGGGAGGCTTACGGCAACGCCGCGATCCTCGACGCGACCCGCACCGGCAGCCAGTCGATGCTGCATGGCCGCGCGGCGGCGCAGCGCTTTCTCTATATGTTCGGCGGCTGCACCGAGCTGTGGTCGAACATGTCGGCCGAGGCCGAGATCTTCGCCCTCAAGATGACCTATGGCGAGTCGGTCGACTACAAGACCGCCGGGCGCGAGCCGAGCGATTTCGCGAATTCCCGGCTCATCCTGATGTGGGGCTGGAGCCCCGGCGACGGCACCTTCGGCACCGGCACGATGCAGTATCTGCGTCGCGCGAAGGAGGCCGGCGCACGAATCGTCTGCGTCGACCCGCGCGAGACCGAGACGAGCCGCCGCCTCGCCGACGAGCACATCTTCATCCGCCCCTCGACCGATGCCGCCGCGCTGATCGCGATGGCGCAGGCGATGCTGTCCGAGGGGCTGCACGACGCCGATTATTGCGACCGCCATGTGCATGGGCTCGACGAATACCGCGCCTATCTCACCGGGGCAGCCGACGGCGTCGCCAAGACCCCGGAATGGGCGGAACCGCTGACCGGCGTCCCGGCCGCGACCTTGCGGCGGCTCGCGATCGAGTTCGCGGCGACGAAACCCGCCGCGATGCAGACCGGTTATGCCGGCGGACGCACGCTTTACGGCGAGCAGTTCCACCGCGCCGCCTATGCGCTCGCCGCGATCACCGGCAATGTCGGAATCCCCGGCGGAAATTCCGGCACCAGCAACGGCGCCACCGGCCGCGCCGGGGTCAGGATGATCCCGACCGGCAAAAATCCGGTCGACGCCAAGGTGTCGTCGCCGCTCCTCGCCGATCTGCTGGCGCGCGGCAAGGCCGGCGGCTACCCGGCCGACATCAAGGCGATCTATTCCTCGGGCGGCGACCTGTTCAACCAGTGCCCGAACATCAACAAAATCCTCGGCGCGCTCGACGGGGTCGAGTTTTTCGTCGCGCAGGACCATTTCCTGACCCCGACGGCGCGCCACGCCGACATCGTTTTGCCGGCGACGACATTCTGGGAGCGCAACGACGTCCACACCCCGTGGGCCGGCGCGCTGCACTACGCGATCTATATGCGGCAGGCGATCGAGCCGATGTACGAGTGCCGCAACGATATCGACATTTTCGCCGAGCTCGCCCGCCGCACGGGCATCTCCGGTTACTCCGACAAGAGCGAAGCGGAATGGCTGCGCGAGCTGACCCGCGACGCCGTCGACGATTTCGACGCCTTCGCCGAAGCCGGCGTCGCCCGCTTTCCGGCGCCTGAGCACGCGGTCGCGTTCGCCGACAAGAAGTTCACGACCCCGACCGGCAAGATCGAGATTTATTCGACCGTGCTGGCCGCCCGTCCCGACCCGTACGGCCTCGGCGCGATCCCCGCCCTGCCGAACTGGATCGCACCGCCGGAGCCCGACCCGCGCTATCCGCTGGCCCTGTGCACGCCCAAATCGAAGGCGCGCACCCACTCGATCCACGGCAACCAGCCCGGCCTCGCCCGCATCGACCCGGATGCGGTGTGGCTGCATCCCGACGATGCGGCGGCGCGCGGGATCGCCGATGGCGGCCGGGTCCGCGTGTTCAACCAATACGGCGCGACGGTAATGACGGCAAAGGTCACCGGCCGGATTGCCCGCGGCGTCGTGTCGATCAATGAAGGCGCCTGGCATGCGCCCGACGCGAGCGGCGCCGACACCGGCGGCGCGGCCAACGTGCTGACCGCCGACCGCACCGCGCCGTGCGGCGCGACGACCTACAACACAAATAGCGTCGAGGTGGCGCCCGCCTAACCGGCCTCGGCGCGGAAGATGTTGTAGTTCCGCGCCTGGTACTCGGCCATGTACTCGGTGAAATAGGTCGTCGGATATTTCGGCGGGTTGCCGGGCCCGACGCAGGTCGGCACCGCGGCGATCGGCCAATCGATATTGGCGTCGCAGAAAAACGCCAGCGCATAGCGCTCACCGCCCGACCGGTTTACCGCGCGGTGCGGCGTCGCGAGGAAGCGGTCGTTGGTCCAGCGCAGCAAAAGCTGACCGCCGTTGACGACGAAGGCGTCCGGGACCGGCGGCGCGGCAATCCAGTCGCCGCTCCGGGTGCGGATCGACAAGCCGGGCACCTCGTTCGGCGCCAGCAAGGTCAGAAAGCTCGTATCCGTGTGCGGCGCGATGCCGAATTCGTCATCGGCCGCGGCGGGCTGGTCCGGATAGTGCGTGGCCCGCAGCTTGTACTGGGGCTCGGAGAACGCCGCGTCGAAATATTCGGCCGGCAGATCGAGCGCGCGGGCGTAGAGGCGCACCATGCGGCGCACCAGCCGCTCCAGCGCGCCGCAATACTCGACCACGGTCTCGCGAAAACCGGGCAGCTCGGCCGGCCAGCGGTTGGCGCTGCGAAAGCGGCGGCCGGCCGCGACCTCCGGATGGTCGGGCGGGAGGTCGCGCGCGACGAACAGCGCCTCGTTGAGGTTGGCCTTGGTTACGGTGGCGACGGTCGAGTTGCGCAGCGTATCGCCCTTCATCGGCAGGTAGCCGACATTGTGGCGGTCGAGCCCGACCTCCAGCTTTTTCGCCAGCGGCTGCGCGTGGAACCGCGCCGTCTGGCGGAAGGTTTCGCGAACGAGATCGGACGAGATGCCGTGGTTGACGATGAAATAGAACCCGATTTCGGTCAGCGCGTGGCGCAGCTCGGCGGCGGTGCGCTCGACCGCATCCGGCGCGCCGGCGAGGTAGGGGCCGAGATCGATGACCGGGATCGGCCCAGCCACTTCACACGACCCCACCTCACACTACCCCTTCCTCGCGGAACGCCGCGATCTCGGCCTCGCCGAAGCCGGCCTCTGCGAGGATCGCCTCGCTGTGCTCGCCGATATGGGGCGGCGGGGTGTCGATGCCGCCGCCGCCATGCGCGAGCTTGAAGCCGGAACCGACCAAGGTCAGCTCGCCATCGGCCGAAGCGACGTGCTGGATCACGTCGCGGTGGGCGAGCTGCGGATGATGCACGATCTCGGAGATCGCCCAGATGCCGGCGCAGGGCACGTCGAGCGCGGTCAGGCGCTTTTCCCAATTCTTGGCGCTGTCGGTTGTCAGCGCCTCCTCGATGATCGCGCGGAGCGCCGGCTCGTTGGCGCTGCGGCTCGGCCAGTCCTGAAACCGCGGGTCGGCCAGCGCGTCCTCGCGGCCCAGCCCCTTCATCAGCCGGGTGAACTGCGGCTCGGTCATCACCGCCAGCATCAGATCGCCCTCGCCGGCTTTGAAGCGGTTGCCGGTGGCCTTGCCGGTCGTCGAGGAATTGCCGTACTGGCCGTGCTTGTGCCCGGTCATCGTGTGCTCGGCGACCGGCCCCGACAGGAAGCTCAGCGCCGCGTCGAGCATCGCGACATCGACGAACTGGCCGATGCCGGTATGGGTGCGCTGGTACAGCGCGCTCGACACCGCGAAAGCCGCGGTCATCCCGCCGATCGTGTCGCACAGCGCGAAGCCGGCCCGGGTCGGGCCTTTATCGGCGTGGCCGGTGATCGACATGATCCCGCTCATCGCCTGGAGCTTGCCGTCGAAGGCGGCGGTGCCGCGCTCCGGCCCCGCCTGGCCGAAGCCGGAAACGGCGCAATAGATGAGGCGCGGGTTGATCGCCTTCAGCACCTCGTAGCCGAGCCCAAACCGCTCCATGACGCCGGGGCGAAAATTCTCCCAGACGATGTCGGCGGTCTCGACGAGGCGTCTGACGATCGCGACCGCCGCCGGCTTTTGCAGATCGAGGGTCAGGCTGCGCTTGTTCGAATTGATCCCGGCAAAGGACGGCCCCATCCCCTTCGCCGCCCATTCCTTGGAGAACTGGGAGTGGCGCATGTCGTCCCCGGCCTTGGGCTCGATCTTGACGACCGACGCGCCGAGCAGCGCGAACTGGTAGGTCCCGAACGGCCCGGCGAGATACCGGGTGAAGTCGAGGATGCGGATGCCGGCGAAGGGTTTGGTCATGGACGGGTCACTCCGCCGCCTTCTCCCGAACCCCGCGCGCGAGCTCCTTGTTCCGGTCGAACTCGGCGCGGCGGCGGGCGATCTCCTCGGGGGAAAGGCGGTCGATATTGGAGAAGTCGAGCTTCCAGGCCGGGTCGTCGCTCCAGCGCAGCGGCGACTGCACCGTCGTGCGCGGGCCCGGCGCGGTTTCGAGGACGCGCAGCGCGAGCTCCAGCGTGAAGGCCTGGGATTCCGGGTCGTGCGGCTTCCCAGCCGGGTTGCCGAGCGGGAAGTCGCTGAACAGGAAGCGCGGGACGCCGACATATTCGACGATATCCTTGGCGCAGCCCATGACGACCGTCGGGATGCCATTCTCTTCGAGGTGACGGGCGGCCAGACTCACGGTCTGGTGACACACCGGTCAAACCGCGACGATGATGGCGGCGTCGATCCGGTCTTCGCGGCAGCGCGCCAACAGCTCGGGACAATCGGTTTCGAGCGTGACGCGGTGGCTGCGGTTGGTCGGGGCGCCATGAAAGCGCGGCGCCACCTCGCCGACCCGACCGCGCGCCGCCGCTTGCCGCAGCGCCGCCAGCGGGAACCAGGTGTTGCTGTCGGTCGCGGCGGTGTGGACGCGGTCGTAGCCGATATGCGAGATGCGCAGATCGTGGTCGACTGCCGTGTCGCCGGAATAGACCGTGTAAAACTTGGCGGCGCCGTTATAGGGCGCGCCCGGCCCCTGGTCGCCCTTGTCGGGCTGGTACGGCGCCGCGGTGGTGATGAGGCCGATGCGGCTTTCCGCGAGCGGCTTCTTCAGCGGCGCGAACGGCACCTCGGCGTAATGCGCCCAGCGATACGGCTCGCCGTAGCCGAGCGCCTGGTAGTAGCCGCCGATCCGTTGCAGATAGGGGATCGGCACGTCGTCCGGTGCGGCCACGAACGGGCCGGGTTTGCGGTCTGTCATCAGGCTCCTCCCCAACTCCTATCGCCGCGCTGTCGCCAGCTCTTCGCTTCGATGGCACGCTTCATCAACCGCCTCCTGCCAGTCCGACCAGGCGGCCGGATCGAAGGGGCGTCCATCCTTCTCATTGATCTGGACATCGCCTAGCAGCGCAGACAAGTCACCGTCGCGTGTTCGCGCGCGGTAGCGGTCGAGAAAAATCGACATCGCCGCGAAGGCCTGCTCGGAAGACAACCGCTGTCTTTTCATCGTCTCGCACCTTGCACCGAGTCTCGCGTACTCTGCGGGAGATCGAAACGACGCGGGCTGATGTTAACGCCGCCATTCGTAATTCGACCCTCCCGAACCTGCACCCAAATCTGCGTTCTGTCAGCCCGCAGCTCCGCCCACCACCCCGTTGCCGTAACGGTCGGCCCCAAGAAAGTTTTCCGGCCGGCCCGTCACTGCGATAAGCGCCTCGCGATTTGCCGGAGTGTCTTTCGGAAAATGGCCCTCCGCATTCCTGAATATGTGGTGGAGCCGATCTTCGTCGATGACTGCGGCCATCTACCCGAACAAACCTACTGCCCCTTGAAGTATTCGAGATCGGCCGGGCGCGGGGTCCAGTCCTTGTTGGTGTCCCAGGATTTGGTGCGGCCGGAGAATTCTTCGCCGTAGCGGACGCGGAAGAGGAGGGTGCGCTGCGGCCCGGTCTTCCACTCGTGCAGCTCGCCGCGCGGGTGAACGACGAACGAGCCCGGCCTGACCTCGACCGTCTCTGCCGGGGTGCGCATCGTGCCGCCGCCCTCGTAGCAGAAATAGAGCTCCACCGCGTTCGGGTGGCAGTGATAGGGGCTGGTCTGGCCCGGCTCCCAGCAGGCGACCGTGACATCGCCCTCGCCGGCCTTGCCGAGGATCTTCTCGACATGGTGCTTGGGGTCGAATTTCTCTTCTTTTTTGAGGTCGAAGGCGAGCATCGGGGTCTCCGTCAGTGGCGCATTTCGCTGGTTGGCGCGGTCCCCTCGGCGAGCGGATGGTGCGCGGGCGATGCAAGGGCCGGCGGCTCGGCGGTCTCGGGCCGGCGCGCGGCGTTCCTCTTGAGGCGCCGGGCGCTGCGCATGGTCCACGGGATCGAGCCGAGATAGACGAGGCCGACCAGCGTCAGCGTCGGCCACGGCGCCGTCGTCAGGAACGCCGCGAGAATGCCGATGCCGAGCAAGGTCGGGACGACCAGGTGCTGCGGGATGCGAAACTTCTTGATCGAGACGGTCGGGATCGTGCTGACCATCAGCAGCGCCACCCCGGTGACCCACACGCCGATCACATACGGGGAGCGAACGATCCAGTCGCCGAACTCGAAGGCGACGAACATCGGCATGATCGCCAGCCCCGCGCCCGCCGGGGCCGGCACCCCGGTGAAATAGAGGCTCGCATAGGGCGGCACCTCGACCCCGAGCTGGGTGTTGAACCGCGCCAGGCGGAGCGCGCAGCACACCGCGTAGAACATCACGATGGCCCAGCCGATGCCGTGCAGCTCCTGCATCGTCCAGAGATAGAGCACCGCCGCGGGAGCCACGCCGAAGCTGATGAAGTCCGACAGCGAATCGAGCTCGGCGCCAAAGCGCGAGGTCGATTTGAGCAGCCGCGCGATGCGTCCGTCGAGCCCGTCGAACACGGCGGCGATCATGATCGCGTAGACCGCCGCCTGGAAATTGCCGCCCATCGCGAAGCGGATCGCGGTCATGCCGGCGCACAGGGCGAGCACCGTCAGGACATTCGGCACCATGCGGTTGACCGAAAACCCCGACAGCCGCCGCCGCGCATTCCGCGGCCGCCGCATCCTGACCCGGCGCGGGCGCGGCCTGGGCAATTCGTCGCTCATCCGCCGATCTTACACGTTTCGCAGCCGGCGCTCACGCAGCGCGATATAGAGGCCGGAGGCGATGATGACCGCCGCGCCGATCCAGGTCGGGATATCGGGGAAATTGCCGAAGATCACGTAGCCGAGCGTCGCGGTGCCGACCAGCTCGACATAGCCGAGCGGCGCCAGCACCGCGGCCTGGCCGAGCTGAAAGGCGCGGATGATCAGGTAATGTCCGAGCCCGCCGAGGAGGCCGATGCCGACGAAGAGGCCGAAATCGAACCAGCTTCTCGGCGCCGTGAACACGAAGGGCATCCAGAGGCTCGTCGCCAGCGACCCCATCAGCGCGGCGAAGACGATGCCGGTCGCGGCGGTATCGTAGGCGCTGATCCACCGCGTCGCGATCTGGTAGAGCGCGTAGGCGACCGACGACACGAGGAGCAGCAGCACCGCCGGATCGGCGAAGCCGGTTTCGGGCCGGATCACCAGAAGTGCCCCGGCGAACCCGATGACGACCGCGCTCCACCGCCTGACGCCGACCGTCTCGTGCAGCAGCGGCACCGACAGCGCGGTCACCAGCAGCGGCGAGGTAAACCCGATCGCCGAGGCTGTCGCCAGCGGCACCTTGCCGATCGCGGCGACGAAGACGAGGTTGCTGCACAGCATCAGCGCCGAGCGGGCGAGCTGGATTGCCGGGCGGCGCGTCGCGATCAGCCGCCGCCCGTAATGCGGCAGGAAGATCGCGATCATGATGACCAGGTGCCCGGTGAACCGCGCCCAGACGATCTGCGGCACCGGGTAGTGCAGCGCCAGATACTTCATCGTCGCGTTCATGAACGGAAACAGCGACACCCCCGCGACCATCAAGAGGATCGCGCGGAGGATGTCGGGCTGGCGCGGCGGCGGCCCGGCAGGGTTCAGAGACAGGACCGCATCGTCGCGGCGCGCTCGGTGGCGGCCATCTGCAGAAAGCCGAGATCGCTCCCGGGCAGCACCAGCCGGACCCCCATCTGGATATAGCGCCTGAGCAGCACGTCATCGGAGATGCCGCCGACCCCGGCCCATTTGCTGTGCTTGCGGCACGCATCGACGACGGCCTGGTAGGCGGCGGCGATCCGCTCGTCGCCGAAATTGCCGGGGGTGCCGAGCTCCATCGCCAGGTCGTTGGTGCCGATCAGCAGCGAATCGATGCCCGGCACCGCGGCGATCTTGTCGGCATTGGCGATCGCGGTCGGCGTTTCCAGCATGACGATGACGAAGGTCGCCGCGTCGATCGCGTCGCAGGTGTCGCGCAGCGAATGCTTCTCGTAGCGCAGCTGCGGCAGCCCGCCGGCGACAGAGCGATGCCCGCGCGGCGGATAGCGCAGCGCGCGGGCGACGCGCGCGGCCTCCTCCGCTGTGTCGACATGCGGCATGACGATGCCGAGCGCGCCGCCGTCGAGCAGCCGCGTCGCCAGCCAGAGCTGCCCGGCCGGCACCCGGGCGATCGGGGCGATGCCGGCGGCGAGCGCGGCGACCGAGATCTGCACCGCGGTGTCGAGATCCATCGAGTTGTGCTCGAGGTCGAGGAACAGCCAGTCGAAGCCGCACGCCTTCATCGCCGAGGCGATATCGACCGTGCGCGCCTGGCGCAGGATGATGCCGAGCGCCAGCTCTCCGGCCTCGAGCCGCTCGCGCGCCGCGTTTTTCAGGTCAGCCATCCGCACCTCACAAAAAATCCCTCCCCCGCGAACGGGGGAGGGTGGGATCTACTCCGAGAGCGACGCCGCCTTACGCTGGATGAAACACCAGGGTCCGCAGCTCGATGCTTTCCCGCGGGAAGGCGTCGGGCGGCGTGGTCGGATCGGTGAAGGCGGTGTGCGGCATGAAGCGCGCGCGGCCATCGTCCTTGCTGTCCATGATCTTGAGCAGCAGGGCCTCGTCGCGGCGCAGCTCCGGCGCGTAATACCAGCGATGCGCCGGGTTGTAGGTGACCGAATAGGTCTCGCCGACGCGGTTTTTGTAGACGAGGTCCGACGGCACGAGATCGTCGGCCGCGACCGTGCGGGCGTCGCACAGCGCCAGCGGCGCGTCACGCAGCGGCCCTTTGATCGGCCGCCACATATTGATCACCTGGACGCGCCCCTTGAGCAGCTCGTCGGCCTCGTCGGGGATCAGGTCGCGCACCCGCTGCGGACCCGACCGGGCGGTGTGGTCGACATGGACCCGGCCGGCCGGCTGGCGCGGACCGCTGCGCGAATAATCGCGCAGGCCCGGAACGCGGCGGCGCTGGAGGTGGTCGAAGATGAAGACGCGGCTCGCGCCGGTGTGCTCCTTGATGAAGCGCTCGGCCTCGGGGTAGTAGACCCGGCGCACCTCGTCGTCGTCCCAGAAATCCTGGACCGCGCTGCGGTGCTCGACGAGGCCGAAACCCTCGCGGTCGAGGTCCAGCTCGCGCTGGAGCGGCCGCATGTCGTAGATCGGCACGGTGTGCGGGTCGCTGGTCATGTTCGACCGCGCCTCGCCCGGCTCCGGATCGTAGGCGAGATAGCGCGGACGCGACGGCATCGGCGCCATGTAGTTCAGCTCGGCGTCGACATGGGGAAGCGTGGCACGATCGGTCATCGTTCATTCCTCCGGGGGATGCGCCCTAGAACCATGGGAAGCGAGGATAGTCGCTCCACTTGTCCTCGTTAAGGGGTCTGCGCGGCCGGGCGGCCGAATCCGCCAGCTGCAGCCAGAAGCGGCCGACGGCGCGGCCGGTGCGCCGCAGAGCGTTGGCGGTGGTGTTGAGCATCGCGGTCATCGTCGTTACTCCCTCCAAAAGGGCTTGCTGGCCTGGGCTACGGCCTCGGCCCGGGTGATGCCGATATCCTGCAGCATGCGGTCGCCGAGCCCGGCGAGCTCGCGCCGGTCCCTCATGCGCCGATGCCATTCACGGATTCTGTTGAAGGCGCTCATGTTAGAACTCCTAAATCCTCTTGTTCGGAGCGGCGGGCTTCTCGGCCTCGCTCTCGTGTACTAAGATTGGGACCTGAGCGCGGACCGGCAAACGAGACTTTCTCAGCGATCGGATTAGTTTCACTCATGCAAACCTCGACCCGGCTGCCGCCGTTGAGCGCCCTGCGCGCGTTTGAATCGGCGGCGCGGCACAGGAGCTTCAGCAAGGCGGCCGAGGAGCTTTCCGTTACTCCGGCCGCGATCAGCCATCAGATCGCCGCGCTCGAAGCCGATCTCGGCGTGCCGCTGTTCCGCCGGATGAACCGGGCGGTCGAGCTGACCCCCTCGGCCAAGGAGCTGCTGCCAGGGTTGACCGAGGCTTTCGACGGCATCCGCGCGGCGGTGCGCCGGCTGCGCGCCCATACCGACACCGGCACGCTGACGGTGACCGCCTCACCCTCCTTCGCCGGCAAGTGGCTGGTGGTGCGGCTGCACCGGTTTCAGGCGCTGCACCCGGAGATCGATGTGCGGATCTCGGCCAGCGACAACCTCGTCGATCTTGCCGCCGGCGATTTCGACATGGGCATCCGCTACGGCACCGGGCGCTATCCGGGGCTTGTCGTCGAGAAGCTGATGCAGAACGAGGTCTTCCCGGCCTGCAGCCCCGAGCTGATCAAATCCGGCCCGCCGCTAAGGACCCCCGACGATTTGCGCCACCACCGGCTGATCGACGTGCAGGCCGGCGACCCGCTGATGCCGACCTGGGCGATGTGGCTGCGCGCCGCCGGGGTCGCCGACATTCCGGGACCGAGCCTGACCTTCAGCGGCAGCCACCTCGCCCTCGACGCGGCGATCGCCGGGCACGGCGTGGTGCTCGCCTACAGCACGATCGCCGCCGCCGACCTGGCCGCCGGCCGCCTCGTACGGCTGTTCACCCTCTCGCTGTCGGACCAGTTCGCCTACTACATCGCCACCGCCCCCGGCGCGCTCGACCGCCCCAAGGTCAAAGCCTTCCGCGACTGGCTGCGCGACGAGGCCGATAGCGGCTAGAGGCCGAGGACGGGGATTCCCAGCTCAGACGCCGCGGCGCGGAGCGGCCGGTCAAGCGAGGCCAGCGGCAGACGAAGGCGCTGGGCCAGCTCCAGATAGGCGGCATCGTAGGCTGTGAGATTGCAGCGTCCTGCCAGGCGGGCCGTATCCGCCCAGGCCTGGCCGGCCGTGTCGGCGTCAATCGCGATCGGAAGACCGGCCAGAAAGCCCAGAAGGACATCCCGCTTGGCGGTGTCGATTCGTCGTCGCCGTTCCGCCGAGAGAAGCCCATTCAGGGCTTCAAGCGGCCATATGCCCGAAGCGAAGCCGCCCTCACTCCCCACCCTACTCAACAACTCGACCGTCGCCGGAGTCCGCTCACTCTCGAAACACCATGTCAGGACGACCGAATTATCGACAACGAAGGTCACCGGCGCCCTTCGTCGATCAAGTCCCTGATCGTGAGCCCCGGACCCAGAGTGACTCCGCGGCTCGCTTCGAGCAGTCCTTCGACCGCACGCCGGGCCGTATCACGGTCGAAGCCGCCACTGGCCGGGACAAGCCGCGCGACCGCCCGTCCGCGGCGGGTAATCGTGATTTCCTCGCCGCGCTCAACCCAATCGAGCAGCGTTCCGAGCCGGTTCTTGGCCTCAAAGGCGCCGATCTCCCGCATGTGTCCGACTAGCCTGTTGTCTAGTCTATCAAGATAGGGTCGTGCGAGATTCGCCGCAACCGCTAGACTGGCCGCAAAGGTCGGAGGAACCCGCGCGATGGATTTCGAGTTTTCCGAGCGGACGCAGCGCTTTATGGCGCAGCTCAAGGACTTTATGGCCGAGCATGTCTACCCGGCCGAGAAGGTGTTCGAGCGCCAGCTCAACGAAGCGCCGAGCCGCTGGCAAATCCCGCCGATCATGGAGGAGCTGAAGGCGAAGGCGCGGGCCCAGGGGCTGTGGAACTTGTTCCTGCCCGAAAGCGATCTCGGCGCCGGGCTCACCAATCTCGAATACGCGCCGCTGTGCGAGATCATGGGCCGCAGCCCGATCGCGCCCGAGGCGTTCAACTGCTCGGCCCCGGATACCGGCAACATGGAGACGCTGGTTCGCTACGCGACGGCGGAGCAGCAGGAGCGATGGCTGAAGCCGCTGCTCGCCGGCGAAATCCGTTCGTCGTTTGCGATGACCGAGCCGGCGGTCGCCTCGTCCGACGCGACCAATATCGAGGCGCGGATCGAGCGCGACGGCAATCGCGGCTATCTGATCAATGCCCGCAAGTGGTGGACCAGCGGCGCGATGGATCCGCGCTGCAAGATCTTCATCCTGATGGGCAAGACCGACCCAAACGCGGCGCGCCACCAGCAGCAATCGATGATCCTGGTGCCGCGCGACACGCCCGGCGTCAACGTGGTGCGGCCGCTGACCGTCTTCGGCTACGACGACGCCCCGCATGGCCACGCCGAAGTCGAGTTCAAGGATGTGCGGGTGCCGGCCGAGAACATCCTGCTCGGCGAGGGGCGCGGCTTCGAGATCGCGCAAGGGCGGCTCGGGCCGGGCCGCATCCACCACTGCATGCGGATGATCGGCCTCGCCGAACGCTCGCTCGAGGCGATGGTGGCGCGGGTCAAGAGCCGCACCGCCTTTGGCCGGCCGCTCGCGGATCAAGGGGTGATCCGCGAATGGATCGCCGACTCGCGGATGGAGATCGAGCAGTCGCGGCTGCTGACCCTCAAGGCCGCTCACATGATGGATACGGTCGGCAACAAGGCGGCCCAGGCCGAGATCGCGATGATCAAGGTGATCGCGCCGAAAATGCTGCTCGCGGTGATCGACCGCGCGATCCAGGCGCATGGCGGGGGTGGTGTGTCACAGGATTTCGGCCTCGCCTATGCCTGGGCGCGCTCGCGCGTGATGCGCATCGTCGACGGGCCGGACGAGGTCCACCGCCGCGCGATCGCCCGGATGGAACTGCGGAAATGACCGCGCCGGCGCTCGAAGCCGCCGAGCTGATCGACCAGCGCGGCGACGAGCGCCTCGATACCTCCCGGCTGGCGCCGTATCTGCGCGAGCGGCTGCCCGGCGCCGACGGCGAACCCGCGGTGCGCCAGTTCGGCGGCGGCAAGGCGAACCTGACCTATCTGCTCCGCTATGGCGAAACCGAGTACGTGCTGCGCCGGCCGCCGCTCGGCCCGATCCCGCCGGGCGCGCACGACATGCGGCGCGAGCACCGCGTGCTTTCGGTGCTGCACCGGCATTTCCCGCTGGCGCCGCAAAGCCTGCTGCTGTGCGAGGACGAAAGCATCGTCGGCGCGGTGTTCATCGTGCTCGAACGCCGCCACGGGTTTGTCATCCGCGACGACCTGCCGGTGGAATTCGCGGGGCGGCCGGAGCTCAACCGGCGCATCGGTTTCGCCCTTGTCGACGCGCTCGCCGATCTGCACCGGGTCGTGCCGGCGGAGGCCGGGCTCGACACGCTGGGGCGACCGGAACGTTACCTCGAGCGCCAGCTCGAAGGCTGGACCCGCCGCTGGCACGGCGCCCGGGGCGGGCCCGAGGCCGAAGCGTCAAACCGGCTGTTTGGGCCGGTGCTGGACTGGCTCGCCGCCAAGCTGCCCGCCTCGGGCGCGGCCGCGCTGCTGCACAACGACTACCGGCTCGACAACTGCCTGCTCGACGCGGCCGATCCGGGGCGCCTGGTCGCGGTGATGGACTGGGACATGTGCACCCAGGGAGACCCGCTCGCCGATCTCGGCTATGTGCTGAACTACTGGGTCGAGCCGGGCGACGATCCGGCCTGGCGCGCGATCGCGTCGATGCCGACCTGGCGCGACGGGTTTCCGAGCCGCGCCGAAGCCGTCGCCCGCTATGCCGGCCGCACCGGGCTCGATGTATCGGAGGTGGGCTGGCACCAGGTCTTCGCGGCGTTCAAGCTCGCCGTTATCATCCAGCAGATCTACATCCGCTTTCTCCGCGGGCAGACCCAGGACCAGCGTTTCCGCCTATATGGCGCGCGCGTGCTGGGCCTCGGGGAGAAGGCCCGGCGGCTGATCGGCTGATCAGGCGGCGAGCTGCTCGGCGACGCAGCTGTTGAAGGCGCCGAAGGCGATGTGGGTCATCGAGTTCTCGCGCACCCCGACCGGAATGAAGGCGGCGCGGAACAGCTCGTTCTTGCCGTCGTCGCGCTCGACGCTGCCTTCGAGGCGGATCGGCTGGCCCTCGCGGTCGGCGTCGCCGCAGCCGCGGATAAACACGTCGGAATAGCGCTTGGGCAGCTGGCGGACCATCGGCACATGCGGCGCGCGCTTTTCGGGCAGATCGAGCAGGCGGCCGAAATCGGCGCCGTAGAGCAGCAGGGCGGAGTTCTCGACCACCGGATCGACCGCGATCACGAAGCGGTGCGACCATTCCTCGGACTGCATCTCGCCGAGGTCCAGCGACGCGACCGTGGCGGAGCCCCCCAGCTCGGCGATCTTCTTTTCCCAATAGGCGATCGCGCGCTCGGATTCGCGGCGCTCCTTGCCGGTGAGCTGCTTTGGCTCGTCGTTCGCCGGCGATACCGGCCGCAACGTGGCGATCGAGGTCACGACCTCATCCGAAACTGACATACCAACCCCCTGACAATTCGCGAGCGCATGGGCACAATTGGTAAACGCTCATGCTTAACAATCGGTGAAACCGCGGGGGGACGGTTGCCGACCCATCTTACCCGCGCGCGCCGAGCGCGGCGAGCCGGCGCTGCGCATCCTCGACATCGACCGGCGCCGCCCCCGCGGGAGCCAGGCAAAAGTCGAATTCGGCGCTGAAATAGGGGCCGGCGATGCCGTTGCCCTCGCCCGCCTCGTGCCTGACGAAGTCGCAAATCAGCGAATCCTTGACCGCGAAGACCGCGTCGCTCTGCAGATAGGGGTCGCGGCGGTCGAAGATATGCGTCGTCACCGGCTCGTACCCGTCGGCCGACACGACGAAATGGATATGCGCCGGGCGCCACGGATGTCCGCCGGTCGCCTTCAGCATCGCCCCGACCGGTCCATCGGACGGGATCGGGTAGTTGACCGGGATCACCGTGCGCAGCTTGTAGCGGCCCTCGCCGTCGGTGCGGAACTTGCCGCGCATATGGAGGGAATCCGGCTCCTTGTCCTGCGAATCGTAGAGCCCGTTGGTCTGCGCCTGCCAGACATCGAGCACCGCGCCCGCGATCGGCCGTCCGTCGCGGTCGACGACCCGGCCGCTGACGACAGCCGGGGTGCCGGTGGTGTCGCGATGGGCGATGTTGCCGCCAGCCGGCATCTCCGGCGCGCCGAGGCGGTGAAATGGGCCGAACACGGTCGATTCCGTGGAGCCTTCGGGCTTTCGGTGGCCGAGCAGATCGACCACCATCGACACCCCCAGCGTGTCCGAGAACAGGATGAATTCCTGCCGCCGGTCGCTGCACATCTTGCCAGCCTCGGTCAAAATCTCGATCGCCTTGAACCACTCCGCCTCGGTCAGCTCGACCTCCTTGACGAAGGCGTGCAGGTGGCCGATCAGGCTCAGCACGATCCGCCGCAGCCGCGGATCGGGGGTCGCGCCAAACCGCTCAAGCACCTCGGCGGTGATGTCGTCTTCGGTCTTGTTGCGCATCGCCGTCTCCCGGTTCGTCGGCTAACCACGATATACAAGAATTCCCAACTGGCGTCAGGCGGGGCTTGTTATGGTTCGCGCTAGACGCGCATGCCACGCGGCCGGGGAACGGGCGATGGAAGGGGAAGATCTCAAGCGCAAGCTGGCGACGATCCTGGTCGCCGATATCGTCGGCTACAGCCGGCTGACCGCCAATGACGAGGATTGGACGATCCGCGCGCTCGGCGAGTTCCGCGGCGTCGTCGACGGGATCATCCAAAAGCACGAAGGCCGCATCTTCAGCACCGGCGGCGACAGCATCCTCGCCGAGTTCGCCAGCCCGGTCGAGGCCGTGCGCTGCTCCGTCGATTTTCAGGAGGCCGCCCGATCGCGCAACCTGATGCAGCCGCGCGACCGGCAGCTGCGCTATCGGATCGGCATCAACCTCGGCGACGTGATGATCCGCGGCAACGACCTGCTCGGCGACGGGGTCAATGTCGCCGCGCGGCTCGAAGGCATCGCCGAGCCCGGCGGCATCTGCGTCAGCGGCACGGTGTGGGACCACATCAACGGCAAGCTGTCGATCGGCTATGTCGATATCGGCGAGCAGGCGGTCAAGAACATCCCCCGCCCGGTGCGCGCCTATCACCTCCGCCCCGACGGCGGCGAGACCGGCATCCTAGTCGCGGACGACCCGGGCTTCCGGCCGGGGCAACCGCGCGGCAGGAGCAATCGCGGGGCGCTATTCGGGGCGCTGGGCGGCGCGCTCGCGGTCGCGATCGCCGCGGTGCTGGTGTGGGCGTTCTGGCTGCGGCCGCCGGCCCTCGATCGGCAGCGGCCGCCCGAGACGACATCCGCCCAGAACACCGCGCCCGCGCCGGTGATCCCGCCAGCCGCGCCGCCGCTCCCGCCAGCCGCGCCACCGCCACGACCGGAGCCCGCGCCGCAACAGGCCGCCGCTCCGCCCGCGCAAAATCCGGAATCGGCGGCGCCGCAACCCGCGCCCGCATCGTCGGCGTCGGCGGCTCCGGCTCGGCTCAAGACCTTCCGCGATTGTCCGAGCTGTCCGGAGATGGTCGTGATCCCGGCCGGCAGCTTCCGGATGGGCACCGGCGCGGAAGAGGCGAAGCGGCTCGACGTGCCGGAGATGGAAGCGGCGCGCGACCGGCCGCAGCATCAGGTGACGTTCGCCAAACCCTTTGCGATCGCCAAGTTCGACGTCACCCGCGCGGAGTTCGCAGCCTTTGCCCGGACCGCGCATTTCCAGCCCCACAGGGGATGCCAGACATTCGAAAACGGCGCCTGGCTGCCAAGGCTGGAGGGGAGCTGGGAAAACCCGGGGTTCCCGCAAACCGACCGCGACCCGGTCGTCTGCACCAACATGATCGAGATCGACGCGTTCCTCGCTTGGCTCAAGCGCACGACCGGCAAGGACTATCGGCTGCCGAGCGAGGCGGAATGGGAATACGCGGCCCGCGGCGGCACGACGACCGCCTATTACTGGGGCGACGATCCGGCCCAGGCCTGCACCTACGAGAATGTCGGCGACGAGGTCTTTCGCGAAAAGCACCCGCACGAGCCCGGCGCCGGGCTCGTGGTGCCGTGCAAGGACGGGTTCGCGGAGACCGCGCCAGTGGGCTCGTTCAAGCCCAACCCGTTCGGTCTCTACGACATGCTGGGCAATGTCGGGGTCCTGACCGCCGATTGCTGGAACGAAAGCTATGCCGGCGCGCCGACCGACGGCTCGGCCTGGAGCACGGGCGAATGCGGGAAACATCCGGTGCGCAAGGTGGCGTTCGGCGCCGTCCGACACTGGGCCTTCCGCGCCGCCAACCGATATCCCGAGGGGGGACTGGTCAAACGCAACCGGATCGGCTTCCGTGTCGCGTTGACGCTCGAATGAAGGAGAGGACGATGCCCGAGACGACACCCGGCGCCGTTATGGACGCCCGCGCCGCCGCCGTCGCCGAGACCGTCGCGGCGATCCGCGCGATCGAGCGCGAGATGGGGGTCGAGCCGAGGGCGCTCGACCGCATCCGCGAAAAGCTGATCGCGCTGGCGAGCCGCACCGAGCTTTTCCCGCCCGGCAGCTTTCCCGTGCCGGCGGGAAAGCCGGGCAAGGCCTACCGCCTCGCCGAGGATGCCGATCACCGCTTTGCCCTTTACGCCGCGGCCGGCTCGAACGGGCGCGAGGCGCCGCCGCACAACCACACGACCTGGGCGGTTATCGCCGGCGTCTACGGGGAAGAGCACAACGTCTTCTACCGCCGCACCGATAACGGCTCGGTGCCCGGGCAGGGCGCGCTCGAAAAGACCGGCGAGCTCACCATCGTCAAGGGCAATGCCTGCACGCTGATGCCCAACGATTTCCACACGATCGAGACGCGCGGCGACGGCCTCCATCTGCACATGTACGGGCTCAGCCTCGAGCATTTGCCCGAGCGCATCACCTTTGCCCGCGAGAGCGGCGGGCCCTACTGGGCGATGGCGCCGGCGAGCGGCGTGGCCGCGCCGCTGGTCTCGCCCGAGGCGGTGCGGGCGATGCTCGGCGATGGCGGCGAGATGGCGCTGCTCGACCTGCGCGAAGAAGGCGTTTTTTCCGAGGAGGGGCATCCGTTTTTCGCCTGCTCGCTGCCGCTGTCGCGGCTCGAGCTCCTGGTGCGGGACCTGGTGCCGCGGCTCGGCACCCGCATCGTGCTCTATGACGGCGATGACGGGCTCGCCGACCGGGCGGCGACCAAGCTGCAGATGATGGGCTACCGCAACATCGCCGCGATGGCGGGCGGCGCCAAGGGCTGGGAGGCGGCCGGCTATCAGCTCTTCACCGGGGTCAACGTGCCCAGCAAGGCCTTCGGCGAGATCGTCGAGCACAAAAGCCACACGCCGCATATCGCCGCCGCCGAACTGAAGCAGCGGCTCGATTCCGGCGAGAAAATCCTGATCGTCGACAGCCGGCCGATCGGCGAGTTCCGCAACATGAGCATCCCCGGCGCCTATGACTGCCCCGGCGCCGAACTCGTGTATCGCGTGCCCGACCGGCTCGATTCGCCGGAGACGCTGGTCGTCGTCAACTGCGCCGGCCGCACCCGCAGCATCATCGGCGCGCAATCGCTGCGCAACGCCGGGCTGAAGAACCCGGTGATGGCGCTCGAAAACGGCACGATGGGGTGGGAGCTGGCCGGGCTCGAACTGGCGCGCGGCCGCGAGGAGTCGCTGCCGAAGCCGTCACCGACTGGGCTCGGCAAGGCGCGCGGTCTCGCCGACCCGGTCGCCGAGCGCTTTACCCTGCCGCAAATCGACGACGCGGCGCTCGCCGCCTTCCAGGCCGAGGCGGAGACGCGCACGCTCTATCTGCTCGATGTGCGCAGCCCCGAGGAATACGCCGCCGGCCACCTGCCCGGCTCGCGCTCCGCGCCGGGCGGGCAGCTCGTGCAGGCGACCGATGTGTATATGAACACGCGCAACGCCCGCATCGTGCTGGCCGACGACGATGGCGTGCGCGCGGTGATGACCGGGCACTGGCTGCGGCAAATGGGCTGGCCGGATATTTACCTGCTGAGGATCGCCGGACAAAAGCTCGCGACCGGCAACGGCGCAGCGCCGGTCCCCGAGCTGGAAAGCGCCGCGACCCCGGCGATCTCGCCGGCCGAGCTCAAGACGCGGCTCGACCGCGGCGAGGCCGTGGTTGTCGACCTGGCGCGCAGTCTCGCCTACGAGGCCGGCCACATCCCCGGCGCCTGGTTCGCGGTCCGCGCGCGGCTGCACGACAGCATCGGCAAGGTGCCGAAGGCGCCGCTGCTGGTGCTGACCTCGCCCGACGGCGTGCTCGCCCGGCTTGCCGCCGCCGAGCTTGGCGATGCCGGGTTCGCCGAAGCGAGGGTGCTCGACGGCGGCACCGACGCCTGGCGCGCCGCCGGCTACACGCTGAACCGCGATCGCGAGGCGATGGCCGACACCCCGAACGATTGCTGGCGCCGGCCGTATGACCCCTATGCCGGCGAGGGCGCGCGGCAGCGCTACCTCGACTGGGAAACCGGGCTGGTCGGCCAGCTCGAGCGCGAGGGCGATGTCGGGTTCCGCATCCCGGGTTGATTCGACACGAAGTCTTCCCAGCTCTGCCACGTGACGGTCACTTTTGTCGCTTAGTTGAGCGCAAATCGCGTGGCCGGGGATAATACCGATGCTCGATGAAATGGTCATGGCGCCGGCGCTGCCCGAGCGCTTCATGGCCCCGCCGCATTTCGCCTGGGGCCAGTTCACCACCTCCGATGGCGCGCGGCTGCGCTGGGGTCATCTGCCGGTGGCGAAGCCCCGGGCGGTCTGCGTGATGGTCACCGGGTTCCGCGAGTTCATCGAAAAGCACTTCGAGACGGTGCGCGACCTCGCCGCCCATGGGATCGCGGTTTGGTGCCTCGATTGGCGCGGGCAAGGCGGCAGCGCGCGTCCCCGGCGCTGGCCGACCCGCCCGCGCGCCCGCCGCTTCGAGCGCGACGCCGCCGATCTCGCCGAATTCGCCGCCGCCAAATTGACCCTCGGCCTGCCGCGCGTGCTGATCGCCCATTCGATGGGCGGCGCTATCGCGCTCTTGACCCTGCGCACCCGTCCCGATCTGTTCGACGCGGCGGTCCTTTCATCGCCAATGCTGGGTCTGCGCCTCGGCCGGGTGCCGCCGACCTCGCTGCGCTGGATCACCGGGCCGATGCGGATCGCCGGGCTCGGCTCCCGGCTCGTGCCCGGCACCAAAAGACGCTGGCCGCCGGCGCGGCTGCCCTCGCCGGAACGCAGCCGCGCGACCAGCGACCCGGAGCGCTGCCGCCTCCATCATGCCTGGCTCGCCGCCGACCCGAGCCTGCGCGTCGACGGGCCGACCTTTGGCTGGATCGATGCGACGCTGGCGATATTGGGGCGGATCGGCAAGGCCGAGTTTCTCGCCGGGATCGAGACGCCGATCCTGATCGGCAGCGCCGGCCGCGACGCCGTCGTCTCGCGCGCCGCGCATCGCCGCGCCGCGCGCCTCTTACCCGACTGCACGCTGGTCGAGCTGCCCGAATCGAAGCACGAACCGTTTCTGGAGCAGGATTCGATCCGCGATTTCTGGCTCGACCGCGTCGATCGCTTTATTGGCGAGCGCTGCGGATCACCGAGTCGGTCCATCCGTTAGCGGCGGCGCATACGCGACCGAGGCCGAATATCCTGCCGCCGGTGCAGCGGGTTGGCGGACGGAGCCGATCAGCTTCGCGGCGCATGCTTCGAGAGGATGCGCTGCAAGGTGCGGCGGTGCATCTTCAGACGGCGCGCCGTCTCGGAGACGTTGCGCTCGCAAAGCTCGAAGATGCGCTGAATGTGCTCCCAGCGGACCCGGTCCGCCGACATCGGGTCGGCGGGCGGCTCCGGTGTCTCGCCTTCCTGGGCGAGTAGCGCGCGCTCGACCGCATCGGCATCGGCGGGCTTTGGCAAATAGTCGACCGCCCCGGCCTTCACCGCGGCAACCGCGGTGGCGATGTTGCCGTACCCGGTCAGCATGACGATGCGGGCGCCGGGGCGGGCGTCGCGCAACGCGCTGACCACGTCGAGCCCGCTGCCGTCGCCGAGCCGCAGATCGACGACCGCGAAGGCCGGCGGGGTCGCCGTCGCGGCGGTGGTGCCGCTGGCGACGCTGTCGGCGGTCGAGACGACAAACCCGCGCCGTTCCATCGCCCGCGCCAGGCGCTGGCAGAGCGGCGCATCGTCGTCGACAATCAGCAGCGTGCGATCCGATTCCGATAGCCCGCGCAACGGCGGCGCCGGCATCTCTGCGGAACCCGGGCGTTGTTGCGGCCGATCATTCATTGCGTTCATACCGGTTGCCTTTCGCTACCGTCCGGCGCGGCGACTGCCGCGGCAGGGTGTCGCGCCACAGCCTCCAGATTGTCACGCCGCCAAGAAATGACAACATGCGCGCCCCCTTCATCAAGGTTGTCGAAGGCGAGCTGGGCGCCGCTGCGCTCCAAAAGGCTCTGCGCGATGAAGATGCCGAGCCCCATATGCCCGGCGGTATCGGCCCGGCTCGACAGATAGGGCTCGCCGAGCCTGCCGAGCAGGTTGGGCGGGTAACCCGGGCCGTCATCGGCGATCTCGACGGTGACCGCGTCGGTATCCCAGAAGGTCGCGACCGAAACCTCGCGGCGGGCGAATTGAACGGCGTTTTGGATCAAATTGTGCAGCCCGTGCATGATCTCGGGGCTGCGCTGGACCAGCGGCTCGTTATCGGCGGGGTCGCCGGTCGCGGCAAAGATCAGCCTGACGCGCGGGTCGTGATAGAGCGCGCCGGCCGCCTCGACCAGCGCCGAGATCGGCAGCCGCGTATAGGGCGAGCCGCCATCCTCGGCAGGCTGCTGCGCAAGCTCGGCGAGGATACGGCGGCAGCGCTCCGACTGGCTCAGGAGCAGCATCGCATCCTCGGCATGCGGAGAATCGGGCGGGAGGTCGCGAGCCAGCTCGCGGGCGACGACGGCGATCGTCGCCAGCGGGCTGCCAAGCTCGTGCGCCGCCGCGGCGGCGAGCGCGCCAACCGCCGAGACCCGCTGCTCGCGGGCGAGCGAGAGCTGCGTCGCCGAGACCGCGTCGCGCAGCCGCCGCGCCTCGCGCGCCACGCTCCACGTATAGGAGGCGATGAACCCGGTCGCGAAGACCAGCGCCACCCACAATCCGACGATCAGCTCGGGCGGGAATTCGAACTTTTCGATCCGCCACGGCAGCGGCAGATGCCACATCGCCAAGGTCGTGATGCCGATGATCGCAAACCCGGCGAGTCCCATGACCGGGCGCTGGGACAGGACCGTCGCGCCGACCGTCACCGGCGCCAGCATCAGGATGGCAAACGGATTTTCGAGCCCGCCCGTCAGGTAGAGCAGCACGGCGAGCTGCAGCGTGTCGTAGCCGAGGAACAGCGTCGCCTCGCGTTCGCCGAGCCGCGTCGCCGCACGCCGGGAAACCAGCAGCACGAGGTTGAACAGCACCGAGCACCCGACCACCGCAAAGGCCAGGACCAGCGGCAGGCGGAACCCCAGCCCGTAATGGACGATGACCAGGGTCAGCGCCTGGCCGGCCACCGCGACCCAGCGGATCAGCACCAGCCGCCGCAGGCTGATCCGGTCAAAACCGGCCTGCGCCTCGCCGGCCACGCTCACATCGCCAACGCTCACTCCGTCATGCTCCCGCGGCCCTGGCCCGATTGCGCATCATGCGCCATATAGAGCCGATGGCCGACCCCGTCATTCTCGTCGATAATCTGGTCAAGCGTTATCCCGGCGGCGCCGTCGCGGTGAACGGCATCGATTTCGCCGTCGAGCGCGGCGTGACGGCGGCGCTCTTGGGCGGTAACGGCGCCGGCAAGACGACGACGCTGGCGATGCTGCTCGGCCTGCTGCTGCCGACTTCGGGCAGGGTCATGGTGTTCGGCGAGGACGTGTCGCGCCACCGCCACCGGGTGCTGCCGCGGATTAACTTTTCTTCGCCCTATGTCGATCTGCCGCATCGGTTGACCGTGCGGCAGAACCTGTCGGTCTATGCCCGGCTATACCGGCTCAGGCACCGCCGCGAGCGGATCGAGACGCTGGCGCGGGACCTCCAGATCGCCCAGTTCCTCGACCGGCCGGCCGGCAAGCTGTCTTCCGGGCAGAAGACCCGGGTCGCCCTCGCCAAGGCGCTCCTCAACGAGCCCGAGCTGCTGCTGCTCGACGAGCCGACCGCCTCGCTCGACCCCGATACCGGCGATTGGGTGCGCGGCTATCTCGAGGCGTACCGGGCGCGCACCGGCGCGACGATCCTCCTCGCCTCGCACAACATGGGCGAGGTCGAGCGGCTGTGCTCGTCGGTGATGATGATGAGGGCGGGCCAGATCGTCGACCGCGGCAGCCCGGACGAGCTGATCGAGCGCTACGGCCGCGCCAATCTCGAAGAGGTATTCCTGCACATCGCCCGCGCCCCGCAGGACGAGCTGGAGCCGGTCTCGTGAACGGCGCCGTGTTTTCGCCCGAGCGGGTGTGGGCGATGCTGCTGCGCTACCTCTACATCCTCAAGAGCTCGTGGCCGCGCACGCTCGAACTGCTCTACTGGCCGACCCTCCAGGTGCTGATCTGGGGGTTCATGAGCCAGTTTCTCTACCGCAATAGCAGCTATGTCGCGCGCGCCTTCGGCGTGCTGCTCGGCGCGGTGATGCTGTGGGACATGCTGTTCCGCAGCCAGCTCGGCCTGTCGATCTCGTTCCTGGAGGAGATGTGGTCGCGCAATCTCGGCCATCTCTTCGTCACCCCGCTCAGGGCCTATGAATGGGTGATCTCGCTTCTCGCGATGAGCGTGATCCGGGTCGGGATCGGCGTGGTGCCGGCGGCGGTGCTGGCGATCCCGCTCTACCACTACTCGATTTTCGCGATGGGGCTGCCGCTCGTCGCTTTCGTCGCCGTGCTGATGGCGATGGGCTGGGCGCTGGGCCTGGCGATCTGCGGGCTGATCATGCGGCACGGCATGGGGGCGGAGAGCCTCGCCTGGACCGTGATCTTCGCGCTGTCGCCGATCTCCTGCGTCTATTACCCGGTGTCGATCCTGCCGCACTGGCTGCAGCCGGTCGCCTGGTGCCTGCCGCAGACTTATGTGTTCGAGGGGATGCGCGCGGTGCTGTTCGAGCAGGCCTTCCGGACGGATTATTTCTTTGTCGCGGTCGGCCTAGACCTGGTGTACCTCGGGTTGGGCATCACTATCTTCTTTATCGCCTTTCGCAATGCCCGCCATCGCGGCGCGCTGTTGCAGATGGGGGAGTAGGAGAAATTTCGATGACGAAGATCACGACAGTCGTCGCCGTCGGCATGCTGGCGGCGATAGCGGCGAGCACCGCGGCGCAAGCGCAGGCGCCCTACAATGTCGACATGTATTGCCGGCAATGGGCCGAATCGCAGGTGGCTCCGCTGCGCAACCAGCAGGCCGGCCAGGCGGTCGGCAGCACGCTTCTCGGCGCGGGTCTCGGCGCGGCGCTGGGCGCGGCGGTCGGCGGCGGCCGGGGCGCCGCGATCGGGGCGGCCTCGGGCGCGGTGGTCGGCACCGGCGCCGGCGCGGCGAACGCGCAGAACGCCGAGGGCTATATCCAGCAGCAATACGGCGGCTATTACTGGCAGTGCATGTCGTCGCAGGGCTACCCGCCGCCGGGTTACGCGCCGCCCCCAGGCTATCGGTGATCACTCCGGCCCGCTGATCCCGGCCTCGGCGAAGGTGGCCATGCCGGTGTGGCAGGCCGCCGCCGCCTTGAGCACGGCGAGAGCCAGGGTCGCGCCGGACGCCTCGCCGAGGCGCATGCCGAAATCGAAGAGCGGCGGCTTGCCGAGCCGGTCGAGCAGGCGGCGGTGGCCGGGCTCGGCCGAAACGTGCCCGACGACGCAATGGTCGAGCGCGCGCGGGTTGACGGCGAAGAGGACGGAAGCGGCGACCGTGCAGGCATAGCCGTCGAGGACGACCGGCACCCGCCCCATCCGCGCCGCCAGCACCGCGCCGGTAATCGCGGCCAGCTCCAGCCCGCCGAGCCGGCGCAGCATTTCGAACGGATCGCCGGGAGCTGCGGTGTGCTGGGCGGCGGCGGCCGCGACGACCTCGCGTTTCGCGGCGAGCGCGGCGCCGGCGACGCCGGTGCCGGGGCCGACCCAATCCGCCGCCTCGCCGCCGAACAGCGCTAGCGCCAAGGCGGCGGCCGAGGTCGTGTTGGCGATCCCCATCTCGCCGAGCGCGAGCGCGTCGATGCCGGGCTCGACCGCCATCATGCCGTAGGCGATCGCCCGGGCGCATTCCTCCTCGCTCATCGCCGGGCCATCGACGATGTCGGCGGTCGGCGTATCGAGGTTCATCTCATAGACGCGCAGATCGGCGTCGACGGCGCGGCACAGCTGGTTGACCGCGGCGCCGCCGGCGATGAAGTCCTGCACCATCTGCGCGGTCACCGCCGCCGGGTAGGCCGAGACGCCGCGCGCCGCCACCCCGTGATTGCCGGCGAACACGACCGTGCGCGGATGCTCGACCCGCGGCGGGTGCCGCCCCTGCCAGGCAGCGAGCCAGGCGGCCAGCTCTTCGAGCCGCCCCAGCGCGCCCGCCGGCTTGGTCAATTGCCGCTCGCGGGC
>DASUIE010000199.1:0-18291 GCA_036273175.1 Allostellaceae bacterium | reverse complement strand
GAGGCGGTCGATGTCGACAAGCCGGCGGGGCGCGAGGTGCTGGTGCGCACGGTCGCGACCGGGGTGTGCCACAGCGATTTGCACGTCGTCGACGGGCACGGGCGGTTTCCGCTCGACCGGCCGATCGTGCTGGGCCACGAGGGCGCCGGGGTGGTCGAGGCGGTCGGGCCCGACGTCACCAGCGTGCGCGTCGGCGACCATGTCGTCGCCTGCCTGAGCGGGTTTTGCGGGAATTGCCCGCAATGCCTCTCGGGGCACCCCAACCTCTGCACCGGCGGCATCGTCACCCGCAAGGAGGCCGAGACCCCGCGGCTGTCGCAGAACGGCCAGGCATTCCGCCAGTTCATCGGCATCTCCAGCTATGCCGAGAAGATGCTGCTGCACGAAAACTCGATCGTGCGCATCGACCCCGACCTGGCGCTCGACCGCGCCTGCCTGATCGGTTGCGGCGTGCTGACCGGGGTCGGCGCGGCGCTGCGCTCGGCCGGGCTCGAAGGCGGCCAGTCGGTCGCCGTGTTCGGCTGCGGCGGGGTCGGGCTGTCGATCGTCCAGGGCGCGCGGATCGGCGGCGCGCGCCAGATCATCGCCGTCGACATGTTTGAGTCGAAGCGCGAGATGGCGCTGCGGGTCGGGGCGACGCATTTCGTCAATTCGGGCGATGACGACCCGGTGAAGGCGGTCAAGGCGCTGACCGGCGGGCTTGGCGTCGACCATTCGTTCGAGGCGGTCGGCAACGCCAAGCTGGTGCGGCAGGCGATCGAGAGCCTGGCCATCCGCGGCACCGCGACGATCGTCGGCGTGCTCCCGCCGGACGCGATGATCGAGTTTCCGTGGATGGCGATCCGTCCCGAATGCAAGGTGCAGACGAGCCGGATGGGCTCGAACCGGTTTCGCAGCGACATCCCGCACTATCTCGAATTCTACAAGCAGGGCCGGCTCGACCTCGACGCGATGGTGACCAAGAAGGGCCGCCTCGACGACATCAACGAGGCCTTTCGCGCGATGAAGGCCGGCGAGGTGGCGCGCACGGTGCTGACCTTCGACTGACCGCTCGCGATGCGCTACGGCTTCTATCTTCCGACGCGGGGTCCCACGGCGACACGCGACGGCATCCTGTCGCTCGCGCGCGCCGGCGAGCGGCTCGGGATGCATTCGGCGATGGCCGCCGACCACATCGTCTTTCCGACGGAAAGCCGATCCACCTATCCCTACACGGTGGACGGCAAGCACCCGAGCGTCGGCGACGCGCTGGACGTGTTTTCGATCCTCGGGGTCGTGGCCGGCGCGACGGAGCGGCTGCGGCTCGTCACCTCGGTGCTGGTGCTGCCGTACCGGAACCCGGTGCTGACAGCGAAGATGGTCGCCTCGCTCGACGTGCTCTCGGGCGGACGGGTGACGCTGGGGGTCGGCGCCGGCTGGCTGGAGGAGGAGTTCGCGGCGCTGGGCAGCCCGCCCTTCGGCGAGCGCGGCCGCGTCACCGACGAGTGGATCGCGATCTTCAAGCAGCTCTGGTCGCAGTCGCCCGCCAGCTTCGACGGCCGCTTCTATCGCTACGCCGACATTCGCTGCGAGCCGTTCCCGGTACAGAGGCCGCACCCGCCGATCTGGGTCGGCGGCCATTCGCGGGCCGCCTTGCGCCGCGCCGCGCGTCACGGCGACGGCTGGCATCCGGTCGGCGCCGTCGCCGCCTCGCCGCTGCCGCCGGAGGAGATGCGGACCCATCTCGCCACGCTGAAGCAATTGACCGAGGCCGAGGGCCGCGACGTCTCGGCGTTGACGATCTCGTACAAGGCGCCGCTCTACGACACCGGCATTCCGGCGCCGGACGGCTCGCGCCGCCCGTTCTCCGGCGAACCGGACGAGATCGCCGGCGACATCCGCACCTTCGCCGCGATCGGCGTGCACGAGCTGATCTTCGATTTCCGCGGCCGCTCGATCGCGGAAAGCATCGACCGGCTCGAACGTTTCGCCGCCGAGGTGATACCCCTCGCCGGCTGACCCGCCTCGCTCACCGGATCGGGATCACCTCGACGCCGATATCGAGCCCCGCCCATGCGCGATCCGCGGTGACGACCGGTGCGTGCAGTTCGCGACCCAACGCCAGGCAGGCGCGATCGCCGAGGGAAAGGCCCACGCGGCGCGTGGCCGCGCGCAGCCGGGCAGCCGCCCGTGCCGACAGATGCGTAAAATCGGCGATTGCCAGGTTCAGCCGCCCTATAGCCGCATCCGCTTCTTCGGCCTCGAGCCCGCCGGCGCAAAGGCGTTCTATTATTTCCGAGAGATTGACCGCACTGACGGTCGCTCCGAACAGCCGGCGCGGATCGATCAGCTCGATCGGCTCCTGCTTCAGCAACGCAAGAATCGCCGATGCGTCGGCGACAACGGGACCGTCATTCACGCGCGGCTTCCGCGCGGCGTTCGGCGATCAGCTCACCAACGAGGTCCCGTTCCTTGGGCACTTTCCGAGCCACGATCCCCTGCGCCGCCTTGATTGCCTGTTCGGAGGTCCACAGGCGCAGCTCGCCCTCGCCCACCGCTTCGATCAGCAAATCGTCGCCGGCTTTCAGTCCTGCCGCTCGCCGGCACTCTTGCGGAATGACGATCCGGCCTTGTTCATTGATCCGCAATTGAAGGGGCCGGGACAGGCCTGTACGGTTTTCCCCGCAACCTCGGGAGCCGCCGCGCCATGCTCAAAATTACCCGCGACATGGTCATGCCGACCGCGATCACCGGGTCGTATCCGCGGCCGCTCTGGTACGACGTGAGCCTCAACGGCCGGTCGTTCAAATCGGCGATGGGAGACTCGCTGTTCCGGGAGCAGTACCTCGACGCGGTCGCGGCGGTGATCAACGCGCAGGAAGCGGCGGGGCTCGACATCGTTACCGACGGCGACGCCCGGTTCGATCTCGCGGTCGGCGGCAAGAGCTGGTTTTTCTATCCCATCGAGCGGCTGGGCGGGATCGAGGGGCACCGCTCGACCAGCCAGGGCTGGATGGGCCGCCACGGGCTGCAGCCCGGCCACATCCTCTGGGAGGTGCAGGAGGCCTATCAGCCGAGCATCGTGCGCGACAAGCTGACCCGCGGGCCGCTCGAATACGCCGCGCTGTGGCAGATCGCCCAGCGCCTCAGCGACCGGCCGGTCAAGTTCGGCGCGATTTGCGCGCCCGGCATCGCCAGCATGCTGTGGGACGAGCACTACCACGACAACAAGGCGCTGGTGCTCGACCTTTGCGACATCATGAACGCGGAGTTCAAGGAGCTTGCCGCGGCCGGCTGCAATCTGATCCAGGTCGAGGAGCCCCGCCATCACGGCCTGACCACCCGCGCCGACTGCACCGACAAGGACCTCGAATTCCAGACCGAGGCGTTCAACCGCCAGCTCGTCGGGGTCGACGCCGAGATCTGGGTGCATACCTGCTGGGGCAACCCCAACCAGCAGCGCGTCTATTGGGAGGTGCCGAGCTATGAGCGCGCCCTGCCCCACCTCCTGCAGCTCGACGCCGACGTCATCACCTTCGAATGCGCCTCCTCCGGCGGCAAGGATTTGCACCTCTTCCGCCAGTACAAGACCGACAAGAAGATCGGCATCGGCGTCGTCAGCCACTGCAATACCGTCGTCGAGCCGCCCGAAGCGGTCGCGGCGCTGATCCGCAAGGCGCTCGAATTCATCCCGCCCGAGCGGCTCGTCATCACCACCGATTGCGGGTTCGGGCGCGAGGGGCTGTCGCGGCGCATCGCCTATTACAAATGCGTCAGCCTGGTCGCGGGCACCAATATCGTCCGCCAAGAGCTGGGCCTGCCCGAGGCGCATATCCGCGCCGCCGACCCGTCGCTCTACTTCGCGGGGGTCGAGCAAAAGTGATTTAGCGGGCGCCGGTCCGCCCGGCCAATATGTCCCCGGCAACGAGCCGGGGAGGAACTACTCATGCGCGCGCTCACCGTGGGGTGTCTCGGACTGGTCGCCGCTGCTGCCGCAAGCTCGGCGCGGGCGGAACTCATCACGCACAAGGACCTGTCGCTGGCGATGGCGTTGACCATCGCGACGACGGCGATCGAGACCTGCAAGGCTAACGGGTACCGTGTGTCGGCGACCGTCGTCGGCCGCACCGGCGAGGTTCTCGTTCAACTCCGCGGCGACGAAGCCTCCCCGCACACGATGGAGAACAGCCAGCGCAAGGCCTATACGGCGCGCACCTTCCGCCGCCCCTCGGGCGAGATGGTCCAGCGGCTCAAGGAGAACCCGACCGCGAGCTTTCCGTTTCTGACCAATGTCGGGGCGGCGCAGGGCGCGCTGCCGATCAAGGCCGGCGAGGACACGATCGGCGCGATCGGCGTATCCGGCGCGCCCGGCGGCGAGAAGGACGAGGCCTGCTCGAAGACCGGCCTCGACAAGGTAGCCGACCAGTTGAAGTAAGCCGCCATCTCCCGCATGCTAGCCGGCCCGTCGCGACGCACGGAGAACGGCCGTGAAGATCAGCACCGACCGCATCCTGACGACCCATGTCGGGAGCCTGCCGCGGCCTCCGGAATTGCGCGCGCTGCTCGTCGCCAAGGACAAGGGCGAGGCCTATGACAAGGCCGAGCTCGATCGGCAGACGCGGCGGGCGGTGCAAGACATCGTCCGGCGCCAGGTCTCGGTCGGGGTCGACATCGTCAATGACGGCGAGATGTCGAAGCCGGGCTATTCGACCTATGTCGCCGACCGGCTCAGCGGGTTTGCCGGGCACGCGCCGGCGAAGCCGAGGCTCGATACCGGGCCGCACCCGAGTTTCGTCGCCGCCTACGCGCGGATGACCGGCGACAACGCCGCCCGGCGCGCCGTGTGCGTCGGGCCGATCGAGGTCAAGGACCGCGAGCCGCTGGCGCAGGACCTCGCCAACCTCAAATCGGCTCTCGCCGGGGCGGACGCCGTCGAGGGGTTCATGACGGCGGCCTCGCCCGGCCTCGTTCCGGTGTTCCAGACCAACACGCACTACCCCTCGCACGAGGCCTATGTCGAGGCGGTCGCCGCGGCGATGCAGCCGGAATACGAGGCGATCGCCGAGGCCGGCCTTGTGCTGCAGCTCGACTGCCCCGATCTGGCGATGGCGCACCACACATCGTTTCAGGATTTGAGCGAGACCGATTTCCTCAAGCGCGCGGCGTTCCACGTCGAGGTGCTGAACCACGCGACGCGCAACATCGCGCCGGACCGGATGCGCATCCATATCTGCTGGGGAAATTACGAAGGACCGCACGACCACGACATCGATTTCCGCAAGGTCGCGCCGATCCTCGTCAAGGCCCGGCCGCAGGCGCTGGTCGTCGAGGCCGCCAACCCGCGCCACGCCCATGAATGGGCGGTGTGGCAGGAGATCAAGCTGCCCGACGACAAGGTGCTGATCCCCGGCGTTCTCGACACCTCGACCAATTATGTCGAGCATCCGGAGCTGATCGCCGAGCGGCTGTGCCGGTTTGCCGGCATCGTCGGGCGCGAGCGGGTCATCGCCGGCAGCGATTGCGGCTTTGGCACCTTTGCCGGCTATGGCAAGCTCGACCCCGACATCTCGTTCAAGAAGCTGAAGGCGATGGCCGACGGCGCGGCGATCGCCTCGCGGCGGCTTTGGCATTAGGAGGATATGCGCATGTCCGCTGACGGTCAGCGCTACAATGTCGGCGGGGTAATGCTCGACCGGCCGTTCAAGATCCGCCGCCTCGGCCATTTCGGCTTCAATGTCGACCGCATGGAGGCGTGCCGCGAGTTTTATGGCGACCTGCTCGGCTTCATCCAGTCCGACAAGGCCGATTTCTCTCGCGCGCCCTGGTATCCGAAGGGGCTCGGGCATGGCGCCGACGGGTATTTCATGCGCTACGGCACCGACCACCATGCGATGGTGCTGTTCTCAAAGCAAGTCATGGACCACCGGTCAGACCGCAAATTCGAACCCGGCGTGACGATCAACCAGATCACTTGGCAATGCGGCAGCCTCAAGGAGATCGTCGACGCGCACGGCTATTTCGAGGAGCACCAGGTCAAAATCCAGCGCGTCGGGCGCGACATGCCCGGCAGCAACTGGCACACTTATGTCTACGACCCGGACGGGCACACGACCGAGCTCTATTACGGGATCGAGCAGGTCGGCTGGAACCAGCGCTCGAAGCCGCGCGACATGTACTATCGCGGCTTTGGCGAGAAACCGGCCCTGCCCCAAATGTCGGAGGCCGCCGAGCTCGCCGAAGCGGTCGAAAAGGGCATCGACGTCTATTCCGGGCATCTGCCGGCGCCGCCGCGGGGCGACAGCTTCGATGTCGACGGCATATTGCTGCCGCGCCCGTTCAAAATCACCAAGATCGGGCCGGTGCGCCTGTTCGTCGCCGATGTCGACAAGGCCGCCGCGTTCTACACTCGGCATCTCGGCTTTACGGTCAGCGAGGAGGGCGTGTATCGCGGCGCCCGCTGCGTCTTCCTGCGCTGCGGCGCCGAGCATCACAGCGTCGCGCTCTACCCGAAGGAGTTGCGCGCAGCGCTCGGCCTTAGCGAGCACACGAGCTGCCTGTCGTTCGGGGTCGAGGTGGCGAATTACGCGCAACTGCGCGCAGCCGTCGATTTCCTAAAATCGCGCGGTGTCCGGTTTGTCGATTCGATCCCGCCGGAATTGTATCCGGGGATCGACTACTCGGCCTTCGCTCGACCCCGACGGACATTGCATCCAGCTCTACTACTACATGGAGCAGGTCGGGTGGGACGGCCGCGTCAGGCCGGCAAGCGAGCGACGCCAGGCCGCGAAAGTATGGCCCGAAGCGCTTGAACCCCTATCCGACACCTATACCGATCAGGTATTCCAAGGACCCTTCGGCTGAGGAGAGAACCATGGACCGGACCACTTTCGAGCAGAAACTGAAGGCCGACGGCTACGAGCCGGTCGAGCGCCACATGGACGCTGACCACTTCAACCCCGAGCACGTGCACGAATTTGACGCGCGCGTCATGCTGCTCGACGGCGAGATGACGATCACCCGGCCGTCGGGGGCGCAGACCTTCCGCCCCGGAGACGTGTGCGAGATGGCGGCCGGCACGCCGCATTCCGAGCAATGCGGCCCGAGCGGCGCGCACTACCTCGCGGGGCGGCGCTTCAAGTAGTCGGCTTCACGAAGCGCGCGGCGCGATCAGCCCGTCGCGCTCGAGCTGCGGGTAGAGCCCGCCGCCGAGCATCATGTCGAGCAGCATTTGCGGAACCGGCTGGGCCTTGAGAACCGCGCCGGTCTCGCGGTTGCGCACGGTGAAGCCTTCGAGCGTGATCTCGGCGGTCTGGCCTTCGGCGAAGGCGGCGCGGACCCCGGGGCATTCGAGCGCCAGCAGCCCGAAATTGACCGCGTTGCGGAAAAAGAGGCCGTTGATCGAGTCGGCGATCAGCGCCGTGATCCCGCAATTGCGCAGCGAACGCGCGGCCGGCCGGCTCGACCCCATGCCGTAATTGAGCCCGCCGACGATCATGTCGCCGGCTCGTACCTGATCGACCCAGCCGGGCCGGTTCGCCGAGAAGACCGCGCGGCGCTGCTCCTCCTCGGTCGCGAGCAGCAGCGGCCCCGGCAGCATCAGGTCGGTATTGACGTTGTCGCCGAACGTCCAGGCGCGGCCGGCCAGCATGTTTCCGGTCATGCGCTTCCTCCGACGATGTCGCCGGCGTCGGCGATGTGCCCGGCAACCGCCGAGGCGGCGACGGTCGCCGCCGAGCCCATGAAGATGCGCGCTGGGATCGCCCATGCGGCCCTTGAAGTTTCGGGTGCTGGCGGTGATGCAGGTCTCGCCCGGACCGACGACGCCCATATGCCCGCCAAAGCAGGCGCCGCAGGTCGCCGAGGTCACCACCGCCCCGGCCTCGACCAGCGTCTCGACATAGCCGGCCTTGACCGCGGCCGTATAGGTCGCCTGGGTCGCGGGGGTGACGATCAGGCGGACGCCACGAGCCACCTTGCGGCCTTTCATCACGCGCGCGGCCTCGGCGAGATCGGAAAGCGTGCCGTTGGCGCAGGAGCCGATAAAGGCCTGGTCGATCTTTTCGTGCGCGACCTCGGCGACCGGCACGGAATTGCGGATCACCGCGTCAGGCAGCGCGACCAGCGGAGTCATCGCCGCGAGGTCGATCGCGCGCCGCTCCGCATAGGTGGCGTCGGGGTCCGGGGCTTGCGGCGTGAACGGCGCGGGATTGCGCGCCTTCACATAGTCGACCAGCAACTCATCGCATTCGAAGGTGGCGAATTCGGCGCTGAGCTCGGCGCCCATCGCGGCGATCGTGCGGCGCGCGTCGATCGACAGGCCGCCGAGCCCGGGACCGCCGAACTCGACATTCTGGTTGGTGTGGTGACCATAGGTGCCGGCAAGGTGCAGGAACAGATCCTTGGCCGAAACGCCCGGTCGCAGCGCCCCGTGAAGGTCGTAGCGGACGGTCTCGCCGACCCGGTACCAGGTCTTGCCCGTCGTCAGCGCCGCGGTCAGGTCGGGCGCCCCGATGCCGCGAGCGGCGCAGTTGAAAGCGCCCGACGCGCAAGTGTGCGAGTCGCTGCACACCAGCACCGAGCCGGGCAGCGCATAGGCCCGGTCCGCGACGATCGCGTGGCTGATCCCCTGGTCGGGCCCGACATCGTGCAGCCGCTCGACCCCGAACCGGCGCGCGAACTCGCGGCCATAGGAATGGGCCTCGGCCGAGTCCTTGTCGGGCGCGGGGACCATATGGTCGAAAGCGATAACGACCTTGGCGGGGTCGTGCAGCTTGAGGATTTCCCGGCGCTGGTGCCGGTGAAAGCTCATATCGAGCATCACCGCGCAATCGACCGCGACGACGACAAGGTCGCCCGGCCCGACCCGCGCCTGCCCGCTCGCGCGCGCGAAGATCTTCTCGACGATGGTCATGCCCATGGTCAGACCACCCCCTCCGCCCGCAGCGCGGCGATTTCGGCCTTGCCGTAGCCGAGGCCGGCGAGCACCTCTTCCGTGTGCTCGCCGACAAGCGGCGCCCGGCGGCGATAGGTGCCGGGGGTCTCGGAGAGGTCGATCGGGGTCGGGGCGAGCGGCAGGGTTTTGTCGAGGCCGGGATACTCGCGCTCCTGAAGGAGGCCCGCGGCGCGGATATGCGCGTCGTCGATCGCATCCTGTGGCGAGTGCATCTTGCCGGCGACGATATTGGCCTTTTCGAGCGCGTCGAGCGCCTCGGCGCAACTGCGCTCGCGGCACCACGCGCCCATCCGCTCCGACATGAGCTCGCCGTTGTCGGCGCGCGCCTGGTCGTCCTTGAAGCGCGGGTCTTCGAGCCAGTCCTCCGCGCCCATCACCCGGCACCAGCGGCGGAACATCGGCGCGCCGATCACGGTGACGATGATCCACCCGTCCTTGCAATGGAACAGATCGGACGGGCTGGTATTGAAGCCGCGGTTTCCGTTGCGGGTGCGGTCGGCCTGGATCAGCGCCTGCTCGATCAGCTGCGAGTTGGCGACGACGAGCGCGGTGCGCAGCAGCGCCCCTTCGACCTTTTGCCCGCGCCCAGTCTTGCCGCGCTCGATCAGCGCCGCCAGCGTGCCGAAGGCCGAGGAGAGCGCGGTGCCGAAATCGACCCACGAGCATTTGAGCACGATCGGCTGCTCGGGCGTGCCGGTCAGGTAGGCGGCGCCGCTCATCGCCTGGCCGATCCCGTCGAAGCCGTGCTTGTGCGACAGCGGCCCGCCGGCGCCGAAACCGGTGACCGTGGTCAGGATGATGTCGGGTTTCACGGCGCGCAGGCTGTCGAGATCGAGGGCCAGCGAGCGCAGCACCGAAGGCGGTAGATTGGCGACGACGACATCGGCGGTCTCGACCAGTTTCCTGACTATCTCGCGGCCTTTCGGCGCCGCCGGGTCCAGGGTCATGCCGAGCTTATTGCGGTTCATCGCCAGGTAAAGCGCGCCGCCGCCCTCGGGCGCGGTGCCGACCGGGATGATCCACCGGTCCTCCCCGCCGCCGCGCCGCTCGATGCGGATCACCTCGGCGCCAAGGTCGCCAAGCAACGCGGCGCAAAACGGCCCGGCGATATAGCGGCCGAAGTCGAGAACGCGAATGCCGTCGAGAACACCAGCCACCGCTTCCTCCCCTAGAACGGCCTATCCCACGCGATCGTGGCGCCGGGATCGGCCAGGAAATCGGGACCGCAGCGCCACGCGACATAACCGTGCGGCACGTGCGAGGGCTCGACCCGGTAACGCCGCGAGAGTAGCGCGCGGAGCTCCGGATCGGCAGAGGCCAAATGCCGGTCGATCACAGCCTGGACCTCGCGCGACATCGGTCCGGTCTGACGCTCGACATAGAGGACGCGCAGCGCGCCGGGCCGTGCCGGCTCGGCGGCGAAGCGCTCGCCGAGCCAGCGGTCGATCGTCGCGAGGTCGCGCAGCGGGTCGCCGAGCGCCGGGTCGCGGCCGTAAAGCCCGTCGTAAAGGTGTAGCTCGTCGGGCTGTCGGCGCGCCTCCGCGACCACGCCGAGCGCCGGCATGACGCCGCCGGAATGGCCGGTCAGGATGACCCGGTCGAGGTCGAGTCCGCCCAGCTCCCCACGCGCGTAATCGATCAGCGCGTCGAACCCGCCCTCCAAGAGACAGGGAAAGTCGTACCAGCTGTAGCGGACCCAGTTCCCACGCGGGATCAGCGCCACGGTCGGCCGCGCGCGGCCGGAAAGGTCGAGGCCGCTGCGCGGCACCTTCTCCGACAACGGCATCTCGCCGGCCTGCTGCGAAAACCCGTGCAGATGCACGACGACATCGACCGCCGTGGCGGCAGACGGGATCGCATTCCAGCGGAGATAGAGGTCGGGTTGCGTCCCCGCATGGCCGCGCAGGGCGGGCGTGTGCGAGAGATAGGCCTCGCCAGGTGTTGCCAGGGCCGTGCGGTGGAGCGGCATTGCCCCGCTACGCTATGCCCGTGGCGCGCCGACGGAAAGCGTTGTTGATGGACCCGGCAGCGCTTATCTTCCTATCTTGATAAATTCTTCCTTGGAAGATACCGATGCCTCTCAATATCAAGGACCCCGAAACGGAAAAATCGGTTCGCGAGCTGGCCTCCCTGACCGGAGAAACGGTGACGACCGCCGTTCGCCGCGCGGCCGAGGAGCGGCTTTCGCGTGTCCGCCGCGCCCAGTCCGGGCGCAGCCTAAAGGACGAAATTCTCGAAATCGGGAGACGTTGCGCGGCCCTGCCGGTTCTCGATCCGCGAAGCCCGGACGAGATATTGGGCTACGACGAGAATGGGCTGCCGTCGTAGATGGTCATCGACAGTTCGGCGCTGATCGCCGTCCTGCTCGACGAGCCGCTGGCACCCGCGATTGCCACGGCGATGGCGGCTGCATCTTCGCGGTTGTTATCGGCCGCAAATCTCCTCGAGGCATCGATCGTCATCGAGGGTCGCTGGGGTGCCGTCGGCGGGCGTGAGCTCGACCTGCTGATCTACCGGACCGACATTGAAGTCGTCGATGTCGACAGCGACCAGGTCGAGATCGCCCGGGCCGCGTGGCGCCAATTCGGCAAGGGCCGCCATCCCGCGCGGTTGAACTATGGCGATTGCTTTGCCTATGCCCTTGCCAAGAGCTGCCGGCTGCCGCTGCTATATGTCGGCACCGATTTCGGCCTGACCGACATCGAGGCCGTGCCCTTGGCCTGAACCGCCGGAGACCTCATGCCCGATTACCAGATCTTCGAGGCCGGCGACGTCGTCCTGCAATCGGGGCTGACCTATCGCGGCGCCCGGCTTGCCTACAAGACCTTTGGCGCGCTCGACGCGGCCAAGTCGAACGCGATCGTGCACCCGACCTCGTTCGGCGCGCAGCACACCGACCTCGAATGGGCGATCGGCGAGGGCAAGGCGCTCGACCCGACCAAGTATTTCATCGTCATCGTCAACAAGTTCGGCAACGGCCTCTCGTCGTCGCCGAGCAACACGCCGCCGCCCTTCGACCGCGGCCGCTATCCCTATTTCACGATGACCGACAACGTGCGGGTACAGCAGCGCCTGATGGCGGAAGTGTTCGGCGTCGAGCGGGTCAAGATGGTCTACGGCTTTTCGATGGGCGCGCAGCAGGCGTTTCACTGGGCCGCGCTGTTCCCGGACCGGGTCGAGAAGATTATGGCGATCTGCGGCTCGTCGAAAACCTCGCCGCACAATTTCGTCTTCCTCGAAGGGGTCAAGGCGGCGCTGACCGCCGACGAGGCGTGGCGCGACGGCTGGTTCGCGACGCAGCCGGTGCGCGGGTTTCAGGCGTTCGGCCGGGTCTATGCCGGCTGGGGGCTGAGCCAGGCCTTTTACCGCGAGGAGGTGTGGCGCACGGTCGGGTATTCGTCGCTCGAAGACTTCCTGGTGGCGAGCTGGGAAGCCGGGTTCCGCCGCCGCGACGCCAACGACCTCCTGGCGATGCTGTGGATGTGGCAGCACGCCGATATCAGCGCCAACGAGCTCTATAACGGCGACCACGCCAAGGCGCTCGGTGCGATCGAGGCCGATGCGATCGTCATGCCCTGCGAGACCGATCTCTATTTCACCGTCGAGGACAACCGGCGCGAGGTCGAGCGCATGAAACGCGCCGAGCTGCGCCCGATCCCGTCGATCTGGGGCCACCGCGCCGGCAATCCGGCCCTCAACCCCGCCGACGCCAGATTCATCGCCGACGCCACGCGCGAATTGCTGGCGCGGTAACCGCGAGGAGGAAACACATGGCCCGGCTTCCCTCGATCACGAAAAAGGAACAGGTGGCGGCCAAGGATCACGCCGTCTTCGACTCGATCGTCGCCAGCCGCGGCGGGGTGCAAGGCCCGTTCACCGCATTTATGAATTCGCCCGAGGTGTCGGGCCGGGTCGCGCATCTGGGCGCCTATGTGCGGTTCGAGGGGTCGCTCGATATGCGCGTGCGGGTGCTGGCGGCGATGGTCGTCGCCCGCGAGCTCGAGGCGATGTACGTCTGGGGCGCGCAGACCGGCGGCGCGCGCCGCCAGGGCGTTCCCGAGGAGACGATCACGGCGATCCGCGAAAACCATTCGCGCGGCATTCCGGCCGAGGATGCGCAGATTGTCGACTTCACCCGACAGCTCTTGCGCAAGCACCGGGTCGACGACGCGACGTTCAAGGCGATGCAGGCGCGGTTCGGCAACGACGAGCTGGTGCAGCTGACCACCGCGATCGGGTATTACAGCCTGCTGGCGATGACCGTGAACATGGCCGAGGTCGAGCCGGCGGCGGGGGCCGAAGTGCTGAAGACCTGACTATCTCGGGCCGAACGCCTCGGCCGCCGCGCTGCCCAGCTCGGCGCCCCTGAACGGCTTGCCGATCCGCCTTGTGTCACGCAGCTCGGGCGGGATGATCGTCATGTCGTCATAGCCGGTCAGGAACATGAACGGAACGTGACGGTCGCGGAGCGCGATCGCGATCGGAAAGCAGTAGCGGCCGCCGAGATTGACGTCGAGCAGCGCGCCGTCGATCTCGGCCTCGCGCGCAAGCGTCAGCCCGTTGGCGAGGTTGGAGGCGGGGCCGACGACGATGTAGCCCCGATCTTTCAAGGCTTGGGCGATCGTCTCCGCGACCAGGAAATTGTCCTCTACGACCAGGATCCTTAGCGTCGCGGCGGCCATCGCTCAGCACTCGTCTTCGCTTCGGAGCGGAAATTCGATCGTGCAGTGCAGCCCCTCGCGGCGGAGGTCGAGCGAAACCGAGCCCTGCAATTCGTACTCGACGCTGCGCTGCATAAAGTCCGTGCCGAACCCGCCCGTCAGGGCGACCGCCACCGGCGCGGCGGTCGTCTCCGACCAGTCGAGGTGAAGCGCGGTCCCTTCGGCATCGGCGTAGACACGCCAGGAGATCGTAACCTTGCCGCCGGCCTCCCGCAGCGCGCCGTATTTGGCGGCGTTGGTCGAAAGTTCGTAAAGCACCATCCCGATCGTGGTGGCGGTATTCGGCGCAAGCATGACATCGGGCCCTTCGAGGGTCACGCTGTGCCCGTCGGGCGCCGTGTGCGGCTGCAGCGTGCCCTCGATCAGCGCACGCAGCCCGGCCCCGGTCCAGCCGGCATTCGATAAGAGCTCGTGGGTCGCGGCCATCGCGTGGAGGCGCCCGAGGAAGGCCGGCGCGAAGTCCTCCAACCGAGTGCCGGGGCTCAGCATCCGTGTGGCGAGCGCGCTGACCGTGGCGATGATGTTCTTCACCCGGTGCTGCATCTCGCGCACCAGGAATTGCTGGTGAGCGGTACTGCGATTGCGGCCGGTGATGTCGAGGACCGTCGCGATCGCGCCGCGCGGCCGCCCGTTCTCGCCGAGCAGTGGCATCGCCGAGATCATCACGTCGATGCGGCGGCCGTCAGGATGAATGAGGTAACCCTCGAATGCCGGCACCGCCTCGCCCTTCTGCGACGCGCGCTGGAGCGGCTGATCGCCGACCGGGAGCCCGCGCTCGCTATCGAAAAGCTTGAGCTCCAGCGCCATCGGCCGCGGCACGACGCCGCTGCCGTCCTCGCCGAGCAGCTCAGCGGCGACGCGGTTGATCCTGACCTCGCCGGTCTCGTTGTTTTCGAGGATCAGCACGCCGATCGGCAACAGGTCGAGCAGCGTCTCCAGGCTCGCGAAGCGGTAGCTCAGAACCGCGGACAGCTCGCCGATGCGCGCCTCGGCGGCGGCGTTTTTGGTAATGTCGACAAAGGTAATGACGACGCCGCCGATCACGTTGTCGAGGGTGCGGTACGGCAACAGCCGCATGATGTAGCTTGCGTCGCTGAAGCTGCTATTTACCTGACGCTCGATCGTCGACAGAGTGCGCAGAACGCGCTCTGCGTCCTCCTGCACCGTGTCGGGGGCAAAGCGCGCGCGGACATCGGCGAGCGGACGCCCGGCATCGCTCTCGACCAGCCGGAACACATCCTTGGCCGCCGGGGTGAAGCTCTTGACCGCGAGCTTGCCGTCGAGAAACACGGTCGCGATCTGCGTGCTCTCCATCAAATTGGCGATGTCGCTGTTGGCCCGGCTCAAGTCCTCGACGCGGGCATTCAGCTCGGAATTGACGGTCTGCAACTCCTCGTTGATCGACTGCAATTCCTCCCTGGAGGTTTCCAGCTCCTCGTTGGCCGATTGCAGCTCCTCGTTCATCGAAGAGAGCTCTTCGTTGCCGGATTTCAGCTCCTCATTCGAAGATTCAAGCTCCTCGGTGGTGGTTTGTAGCCGCTCCCTTACCCCGCGCAGCTCCGATTCGAGCTGCCGCGCATTGGTGGTATCCCGCTCCTCGGCCGGGTCCTGACCTTCCGGCTCGCCGCCGGCGATGCTGCCGATATCCTGGAACGCGACGATCAGCAGCGGCTCTTGTCCGTGCGTAGAGCGCAGCGGCTGAACGATCAGATCGATCGCCTGGCGCCCGCCATTGGTTCCGACCGCGACGTTGCCTTGCACCACGGGCTGGCCGGTGCTCACCGCCCGGTGAACGGAGGCGCGCAGATCGAGCCTCAGCCCGCGGCGGGCCATGCTGAAGATGTCGGTCCGCAGGACGCCGGGGGCAAGCTCGAGATATTTTCCGGTGCGCGCCGAGGCATGCAGGACGTCGCCATCGGCGTTGATCACGACATAAGCTGGCGCGTACCGGTCAAGGATCTGCCGCTCGGCGAGGTGTTGCAGGCTGTCGTCGCCGACGGCGTGACCGACCACCGGAGTCCGGCGATGTCCCCCGGTCGGCGCCGTCAGCGGAAACTCCGGCAGACGGCGATCGAGCTGGATGCGGCGCTGGAAGATCCGGTTGCTCCTGTCGATTGTGCTGAACAGCCGCGAGTGGCGCGTTACGTTTTCCGAGGTGCCGAGGAACAGGTAGCCGGAATCGACAAGCGCGTAGTGAAACAGCGGGATCAACCGGTACTGCAATTCCGGTGTGAGATAGATCAGCAGGTTCCGGCAGGAGATCAGATCGAGCTTGGAGAACGGCGCGTCGCGCAACAGATTGTGCGACGAGAACAGGCAAATCTCGCGCAGGTCGCTGACAATGCGGTATGTACCGTCCTCGCGCACGAAATAGCGCTCGAGCTGGGCCGGTGACACGTCCTTGGCGATCGACTCGGGGTAACGGCCGGTGCGAGCGAACTGGAGCGCGCGCTCGTCGATGTCGCTGGCAAAGATCTGGAGCCGCGGCGCTGCGTGCGTCTTGGGCACATGCTCACGCAGCAAGATCGCGATCGAATAGGCTTCCTCGCCGGTCGAGCAGCCGGGCACCCACACCCGTACCGTATCGTCGGGCCCCTTGCCGTCGAAAAGCCGCGGGATCACTTCTTTCTCCAGCGCCTCGAATGCCTTCGGGTCGCGGAAGAAATTGGTCACGCCGATCAAAAGGTCCTGGAGCAGGGCATCGAGCTCGTGCGGGTCGCGACGCACCCGGTCGACGAAGTCGGGGACCTCGTCGATCTGCAAAACCTGCATCCGGCGCTGCACCCGGCGCGCCACCGTGCGGTCCTTGTAGCCGCTGAAATCGTGACCGGTCCGGGTCCGCAGCAGCGCGCAGATCTGCAATAGGTGGTCGGCGGTTTCGTGACGGACCCCGTCCGGCCCCTTGCGCCCGTCGATGTCGCTCAGGTGACGGAAATAGTCGCACAGCTTGCCCGGGATAGCCTCCGCCGGGAGGACGTAATCGACCAATCCGGTCGATACCGCGCTGCGTATCATGCCGTCGTACTCGGCGCCATCCTGGGCGACGACGACGCCGCCATGCTCCTTGATCGCGTGCAGGCCGAGCGTGCCGTCGCTGCCGGTGCCCGAGAGGATCACGCAGGCTGCAAATTCACCGGCCGCTTCGGCCAGCGACACAAAGAAACTGTCGATCGGCGTGCGCTGCCCGCGGCGCTCGACCGGCGGTTTGACCTGCAATTTGTCACCGGACAGGGTCAAGGTGACGTTTGGCGGGATGATATAGATCGAATTGGCCTCGATCTGGGTTCCGTCCTGAATTTGTACGACCGGGAGCGCGCTGACGCGGCCGAGAAGCTGCGGCAGGATGCTCTTATGCTCGGGGTCGAGATGCTGGACGACAACAAAAGCGAGGCCGCAATCGGGAGGGATTTTCGGGATCAGGGTTTGCAGGGCGCCGACCCCGCCGGCCGAGGTGCCGATGCCGACGACCGGGATGTGCGGCCTGCGTCGCGGCGGGCTCTCATCTTCGTCCCCGGTTTCGGTTGCAGGCATTTACGGCGCCGGCCCTTGCCTAACTATTTTCGGTAACCGCTGCGGCGTTCGCGGTGTCCACGAACAAGGTGCGGACGAGTTGGGCGCCATCTTCATATTCTTTCGCACGGGTGTCTAGCTCATCCGCGAGGCGGTGGATGCCTTGCGATCGCGCCTGCGCGGCCATGCGGCGGGCGAGCGCGCCATGCTCCTGATGGGCGCGCATCAGCGTCCCCAACGTGTCCTCGATCTTGTCGGCCTGGGCCGCGAAAGCGGCATCGGCGGTAAAGGCATGGCCAACGTGGCAGCGGAAACGCAGCAGGCCGCCTTCCCCGATCTCCCACAGCACCCCGCCGCATTCGGGACAGCTGAACGACGACGGCGCGCCCAATTTGTCTTCTGCCGCCATCCCCGTAACCTCCCGCGCCGAGATTGCCGTTTCCAGGCGCAGCTCGGCCGGCGGCTCGGGCGTCTCCCCGGCCGGCTCGTCCACCAGGCGGGCGACGAGCGGGCCCATCGACACGATCGGCACGACGTGGTCGACCGCCACATGCCGGATCGCGCTCGCCGGCATCTCGGGAACGGCGGCGTCGGCTGGATCCTGCACGACGGCGATACCGCCGCAGCGCTTGATCGCCTTGAGCCCGGCGGTGCCGTCGCTCAGCGCACCCGAAAGTACGATCCCGATCACCCGCGCGCCGAAGGTCAGCGCGGCCGAGCGGAACAGCGGATCGATCGCCGGCCGGGACATGTTCTCGCGGGGGCCGCGGCGCAGCATCACGTGCTGCTCGTGCACCATGAGATGCTTGCCGGGTCCGGCCACGTAGATGCGGCCGCGCTCGATCGGCTCGCCGTTTTTCGCTTCGCTAGCGGGCAGCGGCGAGCGGTTGTCGAGAATGTCCGCGAGGTGGCTGGTGGCGCCGATATGCTGGACGATAAAGACCGAAGCGGGCAGAGCGGGGGGGAAGCCGCCGATCAGCGTTCGCAGCGCGTCGAGCCCGCCGGCGGAGGCGCCGATGACGATGATGTCGTGACCGTTACTGGCTTTCACGGATCGGAGTCTCCTGGAGGGCGCGCCGGCACGGCGCCGGCGCGTTGCCGCCGGTTTCCCCTAAACGGTAAACACCG